>JAFGSQ010000024.1 GCA_016934535.1 candidate division WOR-3 bacterium | reverse complement strand
ACGGAGGACGGCGGAGCTCATTGGCAAGGTTTTGTAATGGTTAGCTCTAACGAAACTGTAAAGAGGATTTGCATTATGGATTCAGTAATATGCTGGACTCTCTCCGAAAGAGATATATGCTATAAAGATAATATTTTCGGCCCGTATTTCATACAGATCCAATACGAACTTTCGGACGGATTTTTCCGCGATTTTCATTTCACGAGTGCGACAAAGGGTAGTGCCGTAGGCATTACTAATACATCCTCAGCGTTGTATATGTGGACGACGAACGGAGGAGCTGACTGGAACCAGGACGCTGTTCTCACGGGTAACGTTCCGGGACTTAGAGGAGTTTTCTTCGTTAACGATAATACCGGCTGGGTTGTCGGTCATTCAGGTTGTATATACAGGACTACAAACAACGGAGTGAGTTGGGACAGTCAAGTCTCCGGAGTCACGGGCAATCTCAATGCCCTGTATTTCTTCGACGAAAACATGGGATGGATAGTCGGAGACGACGGAACGATACTCTACACAGAAAACGGAGGAACGGACTGGACCAGTCAGAACTCAGGAACGGACCGCGATCTTACGACGATATTTTTCCTCGATTCATTGAGAGGATGGGTAGGGGGAGACAGCGGGACTGTACTTTGCACACAAAGTGGCGGAACTGCGGTCGAGGAACCGGTCGAACCTCCGGGATATTTTAACACGGATTATTCGATTGGTTTTGATCCTGTGAAAAGAGAGTTGAGCGTGAGTTTCTTTCTGGACAAACAATGTCAAATCAGCCTGGATGTATACAATGTTTCCGGACAGAATCTGACCAATCTTTTGAACAGTATCTGCGAAAGCGGAAACACCGTACTGGCATTTGATGTGAGCGGTATAATTGAAAGAATTCCAAACGGTTTGTATTTTGTTGTTTTAAAAACACGGGATAGAGTATATTCCAGGCAGTTATTGCTGATGGAATAAAGACCACGAGGCATTTTGAATATGACAGTTTTGATTCAATGTTTGCTGATTTCCAACATCATCTGCATTCCGCAGGACTATGCCAATTTTTATTCCGCTATAGGCGCGTCTCAAAACGGCGACACGGTATTGGTTTCACCCGGAACATACAGGGGATTCGGAAACAGAGACCTCAGTTTTGAGGGGAAGGCAATTCTGATTCGCTCCGAGTTCGGACCGGAATCGACAATAATTGATCTTGAAGCAGATTCGACGGATCCCCACCGCGCTTTCTCCTTCACTTCAGGAGAAGACAGTTTTTCAGTCCTAGACGGATTTACCATAACAAGGGGTAACGCATACGGAATGAACGGGAACAGAGGCGGGGGAATTTACATAGACAACTGTTCCCCCAAGATTGTTAACTGTATTTTTTCATACAACGTCGCCGATATGGGCGGAGCGATTTATTCCATTTATTACGGAGATCCCATAATACGAAACTGCCGGATACACCACAACAGTTCTGTTCAAAACGGCGCAGGAATAACCCTGGACGGCTGGACGGGAGGGATTTGCGAAGCTGAAATATCGGGCAACCTCTTTGAGTACAACACAACCGGGCACAGCGGCGCAGGTATATACGTTAACCAATGCCGGGTAAAAATTAAGAACAACGTGATACGCTTCAACACTGTTACATCGTCGACTTACTGGGGAGGAGGAGGAATCTGCCTGTGGATTTGCCAATACGGAACTCAACAGGTTGTCAAGAATAATCTTGTTTACGGAAATCAGGCTCCGACCGGCGGCGGGATTTACGTCAGGTACGACGGGTCGAACATCGCTGACAACACTTTTTTCGGAAACCTTTCATATCTTGAAGGTGGAGGAATCTACGTGCTGAATCAGAGCACTACTATTCCCGTCATAAGAGATTGTATTGTTTGGGGAAACAACTCTTCGACTTCACAAGGCAACCAGATATTTCTCGATCCTGCAACCGGCAGCAGTGCAAACGTCTATTACTGTTGCGTGGAGGAGGGATGGAACGGAACGGGAAATATAAGTGAGAATCCGATCTTCACGGTCGGTCCGGAAGGTGATTTCTATCTCAGTCAGACCATGGCGGGTCAGATCCAGCAAAGCCCTTGTGTCGACGCGGGCAGTTACAGTTCGGCGTTTTTGGGCATGGACTCCATGACTACCCGTACAGATGAAATCTTTGACAGCGGTGTTGTCGACATGGGTTTTCATTATCAAAATGGTTCAAATCCCGGATCTGTTGAAGAAATCAATTCCTTTCCGAATGAATTCCCTATCGCCTGGATATCACCTGATCCTGCAGGTTCTTTTATCATTGTGAGTTTTTTCAGCGACTATTCTTCCGGTGCTGTATTCAACATCGTCGACGTAACAGGAAGATTTGTCCGCAGGATAACAATGGAATCTGTGACAAATGGCTTGAATGAGATAAAAATTGATCTCAGCGGATTTAGTTCAGGAATATATTATTTTCAAATATTGACGGATGAGGATGTAATCACTGGAAAAATATTGATTCTAAACTGATACGTTTATTCATTCCGTCTTTTGAAGTTCTGTAATAATCCAGATAAATCCATTTTTATCAACGAATCCGGTTGTTCCTGCGGGGATGTAAGGTTTGTCACTAGTAATATCAGTTTTGACAAATTTTATTAAGTAAATTTCACCAACAGATAGAAAGTGGACGTCTTCGTAAATATGCTCCCCTCCGACGGAAGCGCTCATAGTAAAAACGCTGTCTATGTCAGGCTGTTCTCCCTCAATTATTTTATGTATCTCACATTGATACAGAGTTCCCCAGCCTATCGGGAGTGAATTCAAGATACAAGCTTCCAATGTGAGAGTATCGGTGTATTCGGCCGGTAGCTGTTGAAATATTAGCAAAATGAAAGAAATGTTAAGTAAAATAATTTTCATTGATTTCCCTCCCGTTGCTTGTAATTTGTCAACAGACCTGACGTCAGATACAGAACACCGACGAGAAACGGAATAGCCATGTGTATCGAAAATCCCTGTCGGGCAATGATCCCGATTATATATCCTATGAATATTGGAATCGTAACAAAAAGTCCTCCGATAATTTCGAACTTCCAGCCCAGGGCGAGTCCGATAAACATCAGAGGAAAAACAGTAAGCCATGTATTGTCCCACAAAGTGTAATCTGGATTTATGAAAGGGAGCGGATTACCGTAACCGAAATAAAACGGCAAGCCGAAAATTATTATCAGAGCGGCTAATATTCTCGCCGTCCATTTTATTATATTATGCTTTTTACCCATAAAATTCGATGTGAATAGCAGTTAAGCGCTTTTTAAATATAAAAACATTAAAGTTGTTTTAAAACACTTGTATTGTTTTTGAAAAATTTTGACCCATTGATTCGAAATTGATGAAGTAATTCCCTGAACGGACAATATCACCGTTTTCGTCGTCGAGAATCCAAAAAAAGACGTGATCTCCTTTGCTCAATTTGCTGTCGGATATGGTTTTTATGTTTCTCCCGAGAATGTCAAATACTGAAATTCTCAACACTATCTCGCCGGCAGTTGACAGATCAATTCTGAATCCGCTGTTTTCTCTGTAAATTATCACGTCTGAAGAAATGAAATTATTGGAAAGAGTTTCTTCGACCTGATTGTAGTGATCCCACCTGTCAAACCAAATGTTGTTGGAATTGTTTTGCCTGTAAAGAACAATCGGTCCGTTTATATCTAAGCCGCTTACATATAGTACGTGTGATGGAATTGTCGTTGTAAGTGAATAATTATTTACAACAGTCCTTTGACTCCAGCCGTTGAAATTACCGACACAAACCGAAGTGACGAGAGAATCGAAAGACCCTCCTTCGACGAAGCAGGATGCTATAGGAAAATCTTCTGTGTAATTCCAACCAATTCTGGTATTTGGTATCGAACTGCACCTGTCCCCTGTTACTGACCAGTAGTCAGGGCTGTTCCAGTTCTGCCCTCCGTCACTGCTGTAGCAGTATAAAATCCTCGAAGCGCTGCCGGAACCCATAGTCTCAAAAGCACAGACATAGTTTGCCGGATAGGTGTGGTATTTCTGAGTGGCGATAAGGGGACAGGTCCTTAAAGTGTCATAATCCATTGAAATATAATTTCCCGACCATGTGCCATTGTTATATCTTGCCAGGCGCATTCTGTGTTTGTTCTGAGTGTAAATTGTTGCGACATAAAATACTTCCCGGGAATTACAGGCCACGGACAGACCCATCGGAGCGTAAGAGGTTATATGATTTGCGAGATTCCATGATATTCCGGCATCGGCGGAATAAAAAGTAGCCCATTCCGTTTCACCTGGATATGGCGAGTAGCTTAGAGTGGAAATCGCGACCAAAGGATTTGAATCGGGACTGACGTCCATGGCGACACAAAAAATACTGTCCTGAGATGTAAATGCAGAATCCAGACGAACCCATCTTTCGGAAATCCCTGGTTTGACGGCTCCAAAGAACGTTCTGTATCCGGAAGTGAATTGGGAATCAGCCCAGGCTATGTATATCTCCGGATTGACTGAAGTGTATGGTTCCAGCCTCATATCGAAATCAATAATCTTACCGCCGTTCGCGACATAGTTCCAGTAGCAGATATTCCAAGTCAATCCTTTGTCGGTTGAACGGTAAATAAACAAAGTGTCGTTTACTCCGTCATGGGAAGACTGGATTGCAGCGTATATGTTTCCGCCGGCGTCGTAATCAAAAGCCATGTCGTCTCTGTAGAGAGTGTTGCAATTATCGGTAACCAGTATGTTCGGACCCCAAAAAGAGGAGAATTTAGAGGGTTCTGTTGAATTGCCGGTTCTTTCTGTTTCGCATATATTGCCGGAAAGTGATTCAAAATCGAGAACATCGTCAGAATCGCATTCTTCCTTGAACAATTCGATGACTGGAATAATGTAGTCATCGCCTGAGGGACCTTTGGTTTCAGCATGAAGTAAAGAGATCGGAAAGAGAACAGCGAAAAATAATAAATTTTTCATCTTTCCTCCTTAAATTAATGATCCTTCATGATTATATTCCTCGGCAGGAGGAATTACAAAATGTTATTATTTGTTTTTTTATGCTTGTTTTTGTTTAAACATGAGAAAATAATTCCTGATATCAGGCCAAAAAGTCCTCCGGCATAACTGAAATTATGCATTGAACCCACGGCTATAAAATTGTTTTTATCAAGAATATTTTCAGGGAAATTCCAGGGGAAGTCAGAATTTGCCAGGAAAAATTTACCGATCAACAAACCAGAGAGTCCCGAGGCTATTGATATTATCAATACAAGTGTTAAAGATTTGGCTGTTATTTTTGACATTGTAATCCAATCTTTGTGTATCATTCCTGTTAAACCGAGAATAATACCTATGGGTATGCCCGTCCACCAGGTTGCTGAAAATCCGACCAGAGCCGCTCCTAATCTTTCCGAATATCTATAAACTCCTCCGTCTTCTGCCAATCCGAACCGGTAGAATTTGAATTTTGTGTAGTATTCAGGCGAAATTGTGTACGTCAACTGGTCGTGCAGAACACCGTATATTCCTGCTAAAATCGGTGTAACAAGAATAATTGTTAGTAGTGCGCTGATTTTTTGTTTCATCGTGATTTTTTTGCGAGAAAAGTGCCGTCGGTTTTGTAAAAACCGATGTTCTGACCCCTGAAATTAAGCTCAAATCTGGTCGTTTTGTGACCGAGTGTAATGGCATATTCCTCAAGAGATTTCAACCAATCAATGTCCGGTTTTATTTCGATAGGTTCGTCTATTACACAGCAAGGCAAAAGAATGAAATCCTTTTTATATTTGGCGGCTCCTTCAAGAATTTTCATGTTAGAACCGTGGGCGTGAAGGCCTATTAACAGATCGTAGTCTTTTGCCATGTCGATAGCGTATTCCTTTGTCAATCTTTTAATTTTGAAAGTATCGGGTATTTTGTGCTTTACGTTATAAAGATCCTTGTATTTGTCAGGAAGAATTTGGTCGCAAGGGTCAATAACCGTGGCGTCAAAACCGGCGTTATGTAGCAGGAATGAAAGAAGACCTTTTCCTCCGCCTATGTCGCAGATCCGGCAGGGTAAAAAATTTTCAACTATCCATTTGTGAAGAAGTTGGAAGCGGAATTTTTTCATTTTTCTGAGTTCTTTTTTCTGCATAAGGCATTTTAATAAACATTATTATATAAGTGAATTGCTGTGTTTTGTGAAAAAAAACCAATCTTAAATTTGCCAAAATTTCTTTTAAGAGAATTTTAATTCATTTCATTTATTATTTTCGAAAAAAAAGGAGGTTAATGTGTCGGATAATTTTCGTTTCGGTTTCATTGACAAAGATTCGAAAACAGTGATTTCTCCGAAGTTTTACGTCACCAGCCAGTTCAGGGACAAAACAGCTGTTGTAAAGAAATTCGGAAAAAGAAAGTACAGCGTAATAGACAGGGAAGGTAAATATCTTTTCGAAGACGCTTTCGACTATTTCGGCAAGTGGTCCGAAGGAGTGCTTTGGCTGAACGAAGGCGGTGCGTACAACAGCAACGGTTTGCTAAATGGGGGGACATGGAGGTACCTGGACAGTTCCGGGGCGGCTACGCCGCAGATGCAGTGTGAAAGTTGTTATGACTTTTCCGGGGGATTGGGCGGATTTGTATCCGGGGGTATGTGTGGAGCGATGGACAAAAAAGGAAACGTCGTGATCAAACCCGTTTTTAATTTTCTGGGGAAATTTTCGTGCGAAATAGCCGTGGCGAATCAAGGCGGATCGGACGGGTACGTAGATAAAAAGGGAGAATGGGTTATAAAACCGGATTTCGAAATGGCCTACGATTTCACCGACGACGTTGCATCGGTGAAAATAAACGGCCAAATACACCTGATCGACAAAACCGGAAAGATAATTTCCGACGGATACGAGAGCATATCCCTGTTTCAGGACGGGATCGCCTGGGTAAAGAAAGACGGCTTTTATTCGTTTATAAATCAAAATGGAAAAATGATAAAAGATGTATGGGTGGACCAATTCAAAGGAGCAGGGCAGGGATTATGCGGTCTCTTTCTGGACGGGGGATGGTACTTCATGAAGAAAGACGCGTCTACGGCAGGGCCGTTCGAAGACATTTTACTTCCGAACGAAGGGCTTGCCAGGGTAAAGAAAAACGGACTCTGGGGATTCATAGACCTTGATGGGGCGGATATTATTCCGCCGCAGTATGTTTCAGTGTACGGATTCACAGAAGGATTCGCGGGTGTCTGCAACGAGGATGAATGGTTTTTCATAGATAAAAAAGGGAGAAAGATAAACGACGAGAAATACGACTACGTCGGCGTTTTCAGCGAAGACAGAGCACCCGTCATGAAAGGCGGATTGTGGGGCCTGATAGATTCCGCAGGTAAAAAAATATGCGGCTTTCAATTTGGAAGAATCGGCGAATTTTCGGACGGAATGGCACAGGCCTTACATGTAAAGTGGGAACAAGAGGAGCCTTCGTACCGGAGAGAATGGACCCTCATGCCAAAAGAGGGATTTTCCAGCAAAGTTTTCGACGATATTGGGAAATACGACGTATTCAGAGTCATAGTAGGATTTTCAAAGGCGGTTGAAGGTGAAGAATACGAAAAAATGACACAGATAATTTACAACTGGGAATACCTTCTGAACGGTTTGTCTACAATCGACAGCATTTTTGTGGAAAACGAATTGTTCATATCCAACTGGAACCTTTCGTTTCTGGCCTCACGTGTCTTTAATCCTAAAAAAGCTCTGGCCGTTCTTTTTGAAGAATTTAAGGAGATTGGCTTGCCTGTGATCGAAGTCATCTTTATAAGGCTCTGCGAACCGGGAGATGAACTGAAATTCAACATGTACAAAAAACGCGTCGCAATTAAACACCCCGACCAAGATTCGGGTCAAAGCTGGTTCGAGGATCTGCCGTCATATCTCAATTGTGTTTTTGACAAAAAAACGCCTTGTCCCGCGAGTGAGTCCGTAACTGATCTGATAGGTGTGAAAACAGATCTTAGCTTGCCCGAAGGAATGAGGTTTGAAGAAAGGACAATGCCTATTTATGTGCCGGGCGTGAGGATCTGTTACGGAGTTGTTCAGAATATGATTGTCGCTGCTGATGACAGGACGTACGAAATAGAAGACGGAATAATAAAGAGTTTCAGAGAAAAATACTCGTCCTCAAAAATATGGGTGTATCCTCCTCCGAAAGAAAAAGAGGAATGGTATATTCCCCGGCCTTTAAGAAACGACAATTCCATAGGTGTCGAAAAAATCGAACACGACGGAAGGAAAGGATATCTTTTCGCCGTAGAGCCGTATTGTATTGAACAGAATTTTTCGTCGAAATACTTCAGATACAGAGAACAGGAGATGATGGAAGCCCTGTCTGACGTGATCAGAGAAAAAAACCTGGAAGAAGTCATCACGTGGCAGAGATTTGGAGACGTGCCTCAGAACGCGGTGGGTTTTGCCGGGATGGCCTGGCCGAAAACGCCTAACATCTACGAAATTAATCTGTGGGAAAAGAAATAGAACGTATATTGATTGTCGTAGAAAATAAGTAAAGTTCGATTCATTATTTGAATTTAATAGTGACTCTTAGCAGTGATACACCTTTAATAATGTGAAGGTAGTCACCCAAAAAAACAAGAGAATCATCTGTTATGTATATGTCCGAAAGAGTTGTCCCTATCCGCCCTGCCAGTGCCGGATCTGCAAAAGGTCCGGCAATTTTGTTTCCGTCTACGACAAGGTAATAACTTCTTCCTGTTTTGCCGATGAAGCCGATATGATCACCGCCGGGAGAGAGTTTCAGAGAGTAATTATATATCTCATCGTAGGCGTCCCCTTTTGGTATGGCGTCGAGCAGCACTACCAGCCTTCCGTTGATGTCTTCGATAATCCATGCCATGTGCTCTCCGTTTTCTGAGACAACCGGCGGAGAAGCGTTTTCGTATGGCCCGAAAATCCTCTCGTTGAACATAAGGTAATAATCGCCGATCTCGTTTACAGCGAGAAAAGTCACGCCGGAAGGACAAACCGCCGGAGAAAAGCCTGTTTTGGAGTCATTGGGAAAGATAGCGGTATAAACGTAGTCATCAAAGATTAACCTTTCGCCGTTTTTGTATATTGAATATATGCCATCCTGATTTTTTGCCGCGTAATAATAATCCTGTCCTGAGCTGAACACAGGTTCATCAATTGACTCGTACGGCCCGAAGAATTCAGATCCGACTCCGCACCATTCTCCCTCGTCGTCAATGAAATAATAAAGCGGAGAAATATCAATAAGTTTAAAAAACTCAAGTGTTTGGTGCCATTCGCTGACAGGGGCGCCGTTTTTAGCGACTGCTTCGAAGCCTCTCCAATTGTCTCCAGTCCAGGAGCCGTTCTTTCCTATTTCACAGTAAATGTCTCCGTTTTTTATTGAAATTACGTTCCCTATCCACTCGGACGTAAAAAGGACGCCTCTTTTTGAACCTGCGATTCCGTAGTGATCGTCTTTCATGAACCTGAATATTATTTCACCCGACACATAATCAAACTGAACCTTGTCTATCTGATCGTAAATTCCGGACATTTCCTCTCCGTCGTATAATAGAACGTAGCCGTTTCCTTTGCCAATTACCTTGGCCCAGTGACTGCCGTTTTCAAAAATGTAAAAATCGCCCGCGCCTATTTTATATGGTCCAATCAGTTTTTCTCCGATTCCCAGATAGTAAACGTTTTCTGAATCGGAACCGTAATACAGCACCGTGCCGTCTGCAAGAATACCAGCGGTGTTGCTTATTCCAGCCTCGAACCATTCCGATACAAAATCTTTTGTCATTACTGCGCTTTCTACTTTTGTCAGCAATGAACGTGATATAGCCGCGACCCATTCGCTAAGATCGTAGTTCCAATAAAGAAGTGAACCGCCCCATGAGTTCGGACCCTGTCTCCAGAGAGTGTCGATTTCGACCGAGTATTCATCTGTAATGCAGTAAGAAAGCATGACAGGGGCTGTTATGCATCTGCAAACAAAATGAGTCGTGTAAGAAAACAGATTTCCGGTATACAGAAATATTACGAGTGAAATTAATGTACGCATTTTGCCTCCTTTTCGGATTTCAAGATTATTGTGCAATTGAAGAAGTGATAATTCAAACAGAAATTTATGAAAAACAAGATCTATATAGAACATAGCAGTTTTTTCCAATTGATATGACTTAAATATAAAATCAATGCATTTATCTGAAAACAACTATCTCAAAAAAATAAAAAGTGTATATAATAAGTAAAAATCTGCCGCACTTTCAACAGAAAGGAGAACGGACAGGTGTTTTGTCAATATTTTCAATGAAATTCTTAAGCAAAGGGGGCTGTGTGAAAGTTTTATTCACTGTAATGCTGACCGGATTTATTTGTCTGCCTGTTTATTCAGCTGTAGAGGACGGAGACCAGAGAATATTACAGACTTCGAATTATGTCGAATCAGTAAGTTATACGACATTAAACTCAGATTCTTTATACTGGCAGGTTTTGACGAACATGCCGGAGGGAAGATGCGGGATGTTCTCGGGATATTACAGATCGAGCGACGGGGAGACTCTGCAGATACATGTTTTCGGAGGTAACGCGGCGCCGTCCACTCCTCATTATATATTCGATCTCTTTTCGAATTCCTGGTCAACCGGCACAGCTATGCCGGTTGAAATGAGATACGGATGCTCAACAACCTGCGAAAACAAGATATACATGTTCGGCAGTTATTCAGGTATGGGTACATGCGTGATATACGATATTCTAGCAGACACTTATCACATAGGACCTACGATGCTCACTCCTTTGAACGACGCCAACATAGCTCTTGCCGAAGACAAAGGTATGATTTATCTTATCGGTGGAGGCAGCGGTTGGACGGCTTCATCAACAGTTCAGGTATACGACATAGCGGGGGACAGTTATTTTTACGCGACGTCTTTGCCCGTGGGTAATATGTGCGGAGCATCAGGTTATCTTGGAAACGACACTCTTATATTAGCTACTGGCTATACTTCTTCTGCTCAATGGTCGGCGGCGGTTTATAAAGGCTACATCGATCCGGTAAATCCTTCTGTGATAACATGGACGGCGGACGGCAATATTCCGGGTGTTGGCAGGAGAAGGTGCGGATACGCTTCCTTCGGCGACAAACTCTTCATAATCGCAGGACAGGATGGAAGTTACAATTATTTGAGTTCCTGTTACATGTATCAATCGGATTCTGGATGGTCGGCCATTCCGGACAAACCAACCTTATGCATGAACCACACATGTTTGATAGCGCCTGTTATGTTAGTTGAAGATGACGAAATGAATTTATTCTCATGCGCTGGGATGGACGCCGTGGGTTATAGACCGTATTGCGAGATGCTCCATACTGATGTAATCCTCTCCGTCGAAGAAGAACCGGTAATTCCTGAGCAAAACGAATTTTTATTTTCGCTGATCTCAGGAAATTTCAGCAGAGAAGATGTCAGAATAAAATTCACTGTAACAGAGAACTCTGATGTCAGATTCAGTATCTACGACATGGCAGGGAGGCAGTTAAAAACCGTCAATTTTTCCGGTGTATTACCGGGCTCTCACGTTTTGACATGGGAAAAGACTGACGGATCGGGACAGGAGGTTCCGGCGGGGACTTATATTTTCAAACTGACTGCAGGCGAATACAGCGGTTCGGGTAAAATTACAGTAACGGAATAAGATCTCGGATCATTACCGGTTCGGCCGCGCGGCCAAATTTCATTTCAGAGCTTTTATCCAGAAAGGAATCTTTAAATCCTTGAAGATTTTTTTCGCTTTATCTGTATATTCATCGTTCTCTCCCTGTTTTTTTAAAAACAGCCCGTATAGGTAATAAGACTTTGCGCAATTCAGCGATTCGCCGATTTTATCGAATAACTGAAATGTCTTGATGTACGATTTCTCGGCTTTTCTCTTATCTCCGTTAAATTCCAGGACTTGTGCGGAAAGCTGAGAAAATTCGGCAAGATAGTGGTCTGTTCCGAGGATTTTCATGTATCTTTCTGCTTTTTTCAGATTTCTTTTGACTAAAAAATAATTCCCGCTCTTAAGCGCTAAACCCACTTGAATGCTGTGATAAACGAAATTGTTTTCAGAAAAATCAGCTTTTTTTATGTACACCAGTGCTTTTCGGAGTATTTCTCTTGATGAAGAAATATCGCCGGTTTCCAATTTCATACGGGACCACGACGTCAGGATTCTCCCGTTTTCAAAAATGTCACCGACCAATTTGTTGATTTTTAAAGCTTCGGCGAAGAGTTTTTCAGCGTTATTGAATTTCCCTGTGTCCCATTCAATCAAACCCAGCGAGTACAGACATTCAGAATAGCACTGGCAATCGCCGATTTTCTTTGATACGTTCGAAGCTTCTGACAAAGTTTTTTTCGCTTTGTTTATATCTCCGATAATGCGGAATATCATTCCAAGATAGAATTTTACATTTGATTGTGACCTGAGATCTCCGACGCTGTGGAGTATTTTCAGGGATTCCTCGAAATATTTTTGAGCCCCGCGGTAGTCGTTTTTATACATATAGAGTATGCCAATGTGGGCGAGGTTGAATGACAGCCCCTGTTTGTCTCCGATTTCATTCTTGATTTTCAGTGACTGTTCATAGAAATCGAGAGCTTTTGAATATTTATGAAGTTTATAATAGATGAAAGCGATACTGGTCAGCACCCTTGTCCTGTCAAATCTATCTCCTGTTTTTTTAAGAATTTTTGATGCTTTAAGCTGGTATGAAAGAGAATTCTTCAGATCCGACAACTCGTAATATATAAGTCCTATCAAATTGTAAGCTCTGAAAATACCGCGGGTGTTTTTTGTGATTTTGTAAGCATTCAAGGCTTTTACATACCTGGACAGGCTTTTCCTGAAATCGCTTTTCATGTAATACAATCTTCCTGACAATATGTGGCAATTCGCTTGCCCGTCGAGGTCGCCGTTTTTTTTATAAAATTTTAAAGCTCTTGTCGTATAGCGGTTCATTTTTTCATAATTTCCCAAAATTGAATATATCTCGGAAAGCAACAACTCGCATGCCGATGTTGTCGCGGGAATTTTACTTTTTTCAGTCAATTTAAGACATTTTATTGCCCACTTGAGCGCTTCTTTATTATTCCCTGTGAAACTGAGAATTCTCGATTTGATTAAAAGAGTTCGTATTAACTTGTTTTTGTCATTCAGGCGATTTGCACAGATTTCAGCAAGCTCGCAGAACTTTAAAGCTGCTTCGTTCTGAAATTTAGAGATATCGCTTTCGGCGGATAAAATTGAATGTTCAAAGGATTTATCCCAGTTTTCGCTTTTAAAATAATGCAGGGCAAGGTTTTCGTGATAGTTTTTCTGTCCGCTTTCGTCAAGTTTTTCAATAAATATTGCAGTCCTTTCGTGAAACCATTTTTTTTCTTTTTTTGTTATTGTCTTGTAAGCAACTTCTTGAATCAACGGATGCTTAAAAGAGTAAACCCCGTTGAGTTTCATTAAGTACTGCATGTCTGAAAGATCTGAAAGTTCGTTTTTTACACTGAGTAAATCTTCACCGGAGACCTCAGCAAGAATAGTCTCGTTAAGGTCGCGGCCGATTACCGAGGAAGCTCTCAGGATTTTTTTCTGCACTGACTCAAGCGCGTCAATTCTCGAGTAAATCAGTGATATAACAGAATCAGGAAGAAATTCTGTTCTCACACTGTTTTGACTTGTAGAAAACTTCCCCTCGATGTTTTTCTGTTCAATAATATGCCTGGCCATTTCTTCAATAAAGAAAGGGTTTCCTCCGGCTTTAATGAGAATTCTGTCGGCCAGCTCATCATCTATGCTATTGTCTGAAACAAGGAAGTTAAAGATTTCCCTGCTCTGCGAGTAATCAAGGGGTAGAAGTTCAATGTCGAAAAATTTCTTGTAACAATTCTTTTGAATGACGTCGCTGAAATCTTTATGAGGGCCTCTTTTTTCCATACGCGATAAAAAAATCATAATCAGCGGGATATCTTTTTGCATTTCAGAAAGATAAATAAAAAAATCCGCGGATGATCTGTCGATCCAATGAAAATCGTCGATGATCAAAAAGACTCGTTTTGTTGAGCATAAATTGATCAATATTTCCTGTATTGCTGAATATATCTCAAGTTTTAATGATTTTGGGTCTATATATTCAGGAATCGGCAATCCCTTTTCCGGCGCGATAGACATTAAATAGAAGATAAATCTCAATCCCTCAAGACCTCTGTTCTTGGATGACAATGTGTATTTGGACATAATTTTTGATTTTTTATCTTCAACCGTATCCTTTTTATCAATGCTGAATATTTTTTCCAGAATTTTTACGAGAGTGTAGTTTACAAAATTTTCACCCATGGGCGGGCACTGTGAAAAAACCAGCAAATCTCTTTTAATATTAATATGGCTTTTATTAAACTCCATGATCAACCTGGTTTTCCCTATACCCGCGTCTCCCGTTATGAAAAGAGCTGATATCTTGTTTTCAGGAGCATTTTTAACGAATTGAAATAATTTCCCGAGTGATTCGTCTCTTCCGACAAAGCACTGATCTGATTCCATGAGAAGTCTTTTTTGCGAAGGTTTTTCTTTCAAACCTATAAATTTGCAGACCCGAATTTTGTCTTTTAAACCTTTGACAAAGAAGTCTTCTAAAATTCCGTATTCGGCAAAATGCTTGGTCTGCCTGAAAACATGTTCTGCAACATAAATTTCGTTTTTCTGGGCAAGGTTCATTATTCTCGAAGCTATGTTTACGGCATCTCCAAGTACAGTTTGTTCCTTTTTAATCGGACTGCGGGTTTCGCTCAAGGCGATTATTCCGCTGTTAATCCCTGCGTGAATTCCGATGTTAAAGGACTTACCGGTTATTTCGAATATTTTTGCATTTATCGACGGGACGGCTTGTAATATTTCATTGGCACACTTGACTGATCTTTCTGGATCATCTTCCGCCGCCTTTGGAATTCCGAACAGCGCGATTACAGAATCACCTTGATAACCACGTATAAAACCGCCGTTTCGGATGATTATTGGATTGATGATGCCTGAATATGCGGTTACTATTTCCGCGACTTCTTCCGGTTCCAGATCGTGTGAAAGTCCGGTAAAACCAGACAAGTCGGCGAATAATATCGACGAAAGCTTTCTTTCCTCCTGAGTCGTCGATTTGAAAAGTATTGAGCCGCAATTACAGCAATAATTAGATTTTTCCGAATTTTCAAAACCGCACGAACTGCATTTCATGAAGTTATATTACCCCAAAGAAATGCAACGCTCAATAGTTCAGAAATTGTAAATGGGAAAAAACTTCAGAGTCGGGCCGAAAAACGGAATCACCGGTTTGCTGTGCGCGGGATGATCGATTTTCTCAAATGGAGGCTTCGAGAACAAATTTGATCTATTCCGATTTTTCAGCCCGACCTCCGAAATGTTATAAAGGTTTTACAGGAACGCAAATATTGATTATATGTTTTTTTTCAGGATGCTCATCAGGGTCGTTTAGCGCCCATTCGAAACAAGGTCTGTCGTCGCATACGTAACCGCTTTTAGGGAACCAGTCGGCGAAAACTGTGTCCCATGCATCCTGGTACTGGTTTTGTTCAATTTCGAAATTAGCCAGGACGTATTTGCCCGAAGGTATTGTCATTTTTCCTATCTCTCCCGCCACTTCTGTTTCGGGAGAAACCGTCAGGCCTACGCTGACTCTAAGTTTATCTGATTCAGTTATTTCAGGATCATCGTGATAAACAGAAAGAAATTTTACGTCAGGACCTGAGAGAATGTCTCTTGGACCAGCCCATCGGATTATTTTTTCGAAAAGGCTTCTGAAAAGAGCGTCGTCGCCTTTATAAGGTCCTATGTGTCTGACGTAAGCCAGGCACATTTCTGGAAGTTCTTCGACGCTGATTTTGTTCGCTTTTACTTTCGGCATTTTTTTCCTCCTCATTGTTTGAAGTTGAAGCGATTTTTTTTCTACGGAGTTCATCGCTTCGTCATTGTATGACAATGAGGAATTATTTTCTTTCCCGTTCTTGCTTTCCGTTTTACAGTTTTTGCTGTTTGATTTGCGAATATTGCTGTTGACGGCGTGTCCGCCTCCTCGCCAATCGCTGGCGCTCATTTTGTACATCTCCTTGAAAGCTCTGGCGAAAGAAGATGAGCTAGAAAATCCGCAGTCGTATGCGATTTCTGTCACGGATTTGTCTTTTTTTGATAAAAGCAGCGAGGCGGCTTTTTCAATTCTCAATCTGTTTATGAAGTTGTTGAGAGTTTCGCCGACAATTGAACTGAAAATTCTGTGGAAATGATACGGAGAGAAATTTGAAACCCCTGCTATCTCTTTTAGAGTGAGAGAATTTTGCAGATTGCTTTGTATGAAATCCATCGCCCTGTTTATTCTGGAGATGTATTCTTTTTTGTTGTCTGAGTATCTTTTCATATTTTAATGTATGATTATAGCACAAAATCAATGAAATTATTATAAAAAAAAATAAGATTCGTCTTAAAATTCATATTTTTCCCAGATAATTGGTAAAAATCGTCGCAGTAATATGTATATTTTTTCTTAAAATATGATGTTATGAAGTTTATAGATGTTTGACGGATTATTGTATTTTATTTCCATCTTTCAGCACGACCCCAATGAACATTGCAAAATTTAATAATTTATGATAGTATCATTTTTCAACAGGAGGAATTATGACTGAACTTGAAAAATTTAATGAGTGTTTCAAAAATTATACTGAATTGCGGCTTCAGGAAAACAAAAACGAAATAATTGTTCTCATAAACGGTGACTGCGTGACAAACTATGAAAAAAGAGAGAGCGGAGTCAGTGCAAGAGTTTTCAAAAATGGCCTCTGGGGTTTCGCGTCTTGTCCCGAACAAGATGAAGAAAACATTCGAAAAATTCTAAAAAAAGCAGAAGAAAATGCCGCTTTCATTTCTTCACGCGTAAAAAGCAGCGATAAAATTTTCACAGATCCGAAACATGAAGATTTCGAAATAAATCTTTCGACAAAAAAGCAAAAACTCACGAGAAAACAGAAAATGGAATTCGTCAAAGAAATTGACACTTACGTTGCGGAAAAATATCCCGATCTCAAGAGCAGACAAATCACATATTATCATTTGAAAATGAACAAAGAACTTCTGACTTCAGAAGGAGCTCACGTGAGTCAAATTATACCGAGATCTTTACTTAGGATAACTCTGTCATCAGGAACAGATTCACACCCGATAAACCTCAGCGATTCTTTCGGAGGCTTAGGTGACATAGAGGATATTTACGGTTCCCCTGATGATGTTTTCAGCGGTATAGACATGCTTTATGATAAACTGATTAAAAAATGCAACGGATTAGTCCCCGATGCAGGTGTAAAAGAAGTTATTCTCGGCGCTGACTTAGCCGGTATACTGGCGCACGAGGCGATGGGGCATACAACTGAAGCAGATTTTGTCTTTGGTGGTTCGGTTGCGGCTGATCTTCTTGATCAAAAGGTCGCTTCCGAAATCGTAAATCTTACTGATTTCGCCAACACAGCGTTCGGAAAGACCTGTCCTTCGCCGGTTTATTACGATGACGAAGGCATCAAGGCGAAGGACGCAGTCGTGATAGAAAACGGAATACTAAAAAGTTACATGCACAACAGAAGGTCTGCGGAATATTTCCAGATTGAACCGACTGGTAACGCGAGAGCTTATAAATTTGACGACGAGCCTCTTATAAGAATGAGAAATACGTGCATTTTGCCCGGCAATGAAAAACTGGAAAACTTGATAGCGTCTATCGAAGACGGTTATTTTTTAGAAAATCCCGGAAACGGCCAGGCGGACTCGACGAGTGAGTTTATGTTCTCCGTCACTTACGGTTATGAAATTAAAGGAGGCAAGCTCCGAAACGCTATCAAAGACACTACTATATCAGGTGTGGCTATTGAGCTATTGAAAACTGTAACTATGATTTCGGACGAATTGAGATGGGAAAGCTCCGGCATGTGCGGGAAAAAACAGCCAATGCCGGTCGGAATGGGAGGCCCCGCTATAAAATGCAGAGTGAACATCGGAGGAAATTAAGATGGATGAGAAAAAGTCGAGAGAAATATTAAATGAGGTCGTCAAGAAAGGCGCTCAAAAAAGCGCGTTGTTAAGTTTCAAAAGAGAAATAGCCGAATTGAACGTCGAGAAGGATAAAATAAATTTTTTCAGGTCAACTCAGAATAACGAAATTCAGATAGAAGCATATTGCGATAACAGAAAAGCCGATATTACGCTTAATAACTTTTCAAATGAAGACATAAAGAATACCGCAGAACTTCTTCTTGATATGTGTATGTCTGCAGTTCCTGATGAAGCAAACGACATCAGTCCCGAAAATTCAGTAAGAAGATTTATGGGAAATTCGAGCGAACCCGACATAGAAAAAATGAATGACGCCTTCCAGGAGTTTTTAGACGAAGCAAAGTCAAGATATCCCGAAGTGATTTTTTCAGACAGTTTTTTTTCTCACAAAAAAAGCGAAATAGCATACGCAAACACCAACGGATGTTATTTCACCCAAGATCGTTCGTTTTACAATGTATGGCTTTTCTTTACTGCAAAAAGAGACAAAAATATTTCTTCTTTCAATTATTTTTCACTCGATTTAGATCAGATCAATGGACATATTGTTGACAAATGCGGACTGGATTCATTGCTTAAAAACTCGGTGGAACACATCGAAAGCATAGCTTTGAATGAAAAATTCAAAGGAGATCTCATAGTCACTCCCAAAGCAATGCTCGAAATGTCGGATGATTTATTGTATCCCCTGCACGAAAACAGACTAATAACCGGAACGAGTATTTACAGCGACAAACTCGGGGAAAAAATAGCTTCGCCTCTCCTGAATATTAAAATCTCGCCCCTCTCAGACAAGTCTGTTTTCAGGGATTATTTTACTTTTGACGGATTTTTGACTGAAGATATGGACGTAATTAAAGATGGTATTTTAAAGAGTTATTTTATTTCTTACTACGGATCGAGGAAGACGGGACTTCCAAGATCCAAAAATCTGAGCGGCAATCACACCGAAATACTTCCCGGGGATCAAGATTTACAGTCTATGATTCAAAACGTTAAAAAAGGAATATTTCTCGATAGATTTTCAGGCGGCTCTCCCAGCGTCGGCGGAGAGATATCCGGCGTGTGTAAAAACAGTTATTACATAGAAAACGGCAGAATAAAATGTCCGGTAAAAGAAATCATGATGACGGCGAACACCGCTGAAATGCTATTGAACATAGATGCGGTCTCAAAAGAGACGACAGATTACGGAAATGCGAGATCCCCTTACGTGCTGATAAAAGACGTCTCTTTTTCGTGATTTTTTTTTGAAGTAGCATGCTTTAAAAAACGGCTTGCTTTTTTTTAAAAAAGTCTTATCATTCCGAAATCTTAATAAGGAGGTCAGGATGAAAAATATCTTCGCCCAGACAAGCGAGGCCGGCGTGATCTTCTGCGGTGCTGTCGAATCGCCGGATTTCAGCACGCAGTCATCCAAAAGCATTATGCCCTCCCATTACATGCGAATGCGCGTGTAAGTCTTTTTTTTCAAAACAAAGTTACACACAAAATTTATTTCTGCGCGTTTTCGCGCGCGTAAAGAGGTAAACAATGAACAAATCATTGGAAGAAATCCGTGAAAAAATAAAAAACAGAAAAGGGGTAGTGCTTACAGCCGAAGAATTCAAAAAAATGGCATGCGAAAAATCACCTAAGGAGCTCGCGGAGAAAGTTGACGTTGTCACGACAGCCACTTTTTCTCCAATGTGTTCCAGCGGAGCTTTTTTGAATTTCGGGAACTGTTCTCCGCCGATAAGAATGGAAGAGATATTTTTGAACAAAGTCAGAGCGCACGGAGGAATAGCCGCCGCAGACGCTTACATAGGAGCCGCACAAACATCTGAGGAAGATCCTAAATACGGAGGGGCAAACGTGATCTTTTCTCTAGTCAAGGGTGAAAAGATTTTACTAGAAGCGAAAGCGAAGGGGACGGATTGTTATCCGAAAAAAGAACTTGCGACGCAAGTTTCCAAATATGAAATAAACGAAGCATTTCTTTTCAATCCGAGAAACGCCTATCAAAACTATCCTGCAGCGCTCAATCTTTCAGAAAAAGACATACACACATACATGGGCACTCTTCGGAAAAAAGCCGGCAATATTAATTTTTGCACGACGGGGGAACTTAGCCCTCTTATAAACGACCCTTATCTCAAAAATATAGGTATAGGTACAAAAATATTTCTATGCGGCGCTCAGGGATTTATCTGCTGGAACGGAACTCAGCACGAGACAGTCACCGAGAGGAATTCCCGTGGAATACCGCTGAAAAACGCTGCGTCAATATCAGTCATCGGCGACTTGAAAAAAATGGACACGGAATTCATCGGCCCTGCTTATTTCAGGAATTATGGAGTGAGCCTTTTTGTCGGTATAGGAGTGCCTGTCCCGATAACAGACGAAGATAGTGCTTTTTACGCATCGGTGAGAAACAGAGACATCGAAGTGCCTATCGCGGATTTTTCGACAAAGGACAAAGAAAGACTTTGCTTTTTCACTTATTCCGAACTCGCCTCAGGAAAAGTTGAACTCTTCGGCAGAACAGTGCGAACTTTTCTCATATCCGGCATACACAAATCGAGAAACATCGCTTGCGTTTTGAAAGACAGAATACTTACAGGAGAATTCGAAGTAACCGGATATTCTGCTCCCCTTCCGGAAGGCGGAAAATTGAAATCACTCAGGCCTGAAAGTTTTGTCGGAGACGAAACAAGAAAAAATACGAAACGGACGGACAAGTTTTTTTTGGAGGAAATATGTTTACCCTGAGGTCATACAGAAAAAAAATCAGAGAGGACAGATTCTGGTATTTCGAAGCAGGATTTTTGGACACTGACGTTTGGATAGGATTAGATCCGTTGAGTTATGATCTGTCTCTTCCTGAGGCCGTTTTGGGGGAGATAATTGAAACAAGAAAACTGTTTGATGAGCACATATCTGAAAACCCGATTTTTCTAAGCTCGTTGAGCGCACTTGAATACCCCGATAAATGCATCGACAAATTCAGGATACTTTATGAACACTCAAAAAAAACCGGAGTCGGACCTATGGCCGGCATTGCCGGATATTTTACCAATATCATCGGTAACTTGCTTGAAAGCGGATATTCGGTCAAGGAATTCATTATAGAAAACGGAGGAGACATATATCTTAAAACAAATAAACCTGTAAATGTCATAATTGAAACAGGAAGCGCCCGCTTCGGTTCTGATCTGGTGTTGTCTCTGGAGCCTTATTTGACTCCCTGCGGGATTTGCACTTCATCGGGAAAAATCGGACATTCACTTAATTTTGGCTGGGCTGATTCTTTCACGGTCGTATGCCGTGATCCTGTTCTGGCTGACATGTACGCCACAGCTTTGAGCAATGAAGTAAAAAGCTTTGAGGGCCTCGAAAAAGCGATAGCCTTAGCTGAAAGAGATGAGGAAATACTCTGCGCCGTCGGTGTTTTTGAAAACAAGCTGTGCATAAAAAGCCTTGAAGGTATTGACTTGTCGCTGTCAGGAGCATCTACAAGATGAAAATTACAGATTGTCTGAAACCAGGAGCGAAACCTGCTCTGTCTTTTGAAGTTGTACCGCCCGAGAGGGGATCGTCTATCGATTCAATTTTTAAGACAATGGACAAAATAATCGCTCACAATCCCAGATTCGTCAGCGTTACCAACAAGGGATGTTCCCTCGAGTACACATGCAAAGACGGAAAGATTTCCGTGGCCAGCAACAACAGGAAACCTGGAACGATAGGCGTATGCTCCGCCATAAGGAAGGAATTCGGCGTAGAAACCGTTCCGCATGTTGTCTGCGCCGGACTCGATCGTTTTAAAACAGAAGATCTTCTTATAGATCTGAGTTTTCTCGGTTTCGACAATGTCTTTGCTGTGAGAGGAGACCCGATGGACGCTCGAGGAGCCTTCAAATATGAAGAAGAGGGGCACAAATATGCGTTTCAGCTGATAAAGCAGATATCCGGACTCAACAGGGGAATTTACACCGAGCCTGCAGGAGGCAGAGAGACAGTGAGTACAGATTTCTGTATTGGTGCGGCAGGCTATCCAGAAAAGCACCGCGAGTCTTTGAACCGCGAAGAGGATATAAAGAATTTCGTAAAAAAAATATCGGCAGGCGCATCATTCACAATTACCCAGGCATTTTTCGGTTTCGGAGTCTATAAGAGATTCGTCGAAATAATGAGGGTAAAAGGGATATGCGTACCTGTCATACCCGGATTGAAACCTCTGTTGAGCAGAAGAGGACTCGAAGCAGTGCCGAGGATTTTTTCAGCGACCGTTCCCCATGTATTTTTGAAGCGGATGGAAGAAGCGAAAACTCCTGAAAAGGAAAGAGAAACCGCCGCGAAATACATGGCAGGGTTGATAGAAAAACTGTTGGACTTTGAGGTTCCGTGCGTTCATCTTTTTACTATGGGAAAAGCCCTTTCGACGAATCTTTTACTTGAAAGATTCCGGGGATGTTTTTCGTGAAAGTGGTATGAATCATGGCGATACATTTTGATGATTTTATAAAAAGAAACGCCGTTATTTTTGACGGCGGAATGGGCACTTCACTGGCGTCTGTCGCCAGCGAACGCGGTATTGCGAAAAAAGACGGAGAAATATACGAAATGCTCAATCTGAACAATCCCGATATGGTAACGGGTATACATGAGGGATTCCTCGAGGCAGGATGCGATGTTATAGAAACCAACACTTTTGGAGGGGATTTTCTGACGCTTGACGATGAGGGGGCGGAAGACTTCTGCCGCAGGATCAACGCTGAAGGTGCAAGGATAGCAAAAAAGGCTGCAAAAAAACATTCTAAAGGGAAAAAGAAAAGATACGTCTCAGGCTCCATAGGTCCAGGAAGAAGATTTCCGGTTCTGGGTCAGATCACTTTTGACGAATTATTCAAATCTTTCGAAATGCAGATACAGGGGCTTGCCGAGGGAGGGGTGGACATGCTTCAGATAGAGACGTGCCAGGATCCGATTCAGGTAAAAGCCGCTCTTGCTGCCGCCGCCAAAGTGGCTGAACAGAGGCAGGTAAAAATTCCCGTTTCGGTTCTTATAACAATAGGAGAGAAAGGAAGGACAGTTGCGGGTATGTCGTGCAAATCATTCCTCGGGACGTTTCAGTCCTATGACTTTCTCGCAGCCGGACTGAATTGCGGATTCGGACCGAAACAATTTGACGCCCCCATAGGAGATTTCCTGAAAAGTTCACCTTTCGATTTCCTGTATCTGCCAAATGCCGGCATGCCGAGAGTTGTTAGAAACAGCATTACTTACGACTGCGGTCCGGAAGAGTTCGCCGAAACAGTAGTGAATCAGGCGAAGAAACACGGATTCAGGATGATGGGCGGCTGCTGCGGAGTTTCTTTTGAACATATACGCCAACTGGTGATTAGGACGGAGAGCCTGACTTTCTGTGAAAACAAAAAAATATTCGTACCTTCACTCGCCTCATTGTACTCGTCCGTGTCGACTGATATGTTCCCGAAACCGCTGATCATCTCTGAAAAAACCAATGCTTCCGGAAGCAGGGAGTTCAAAAAAGCTGTTGTCGGAGGTGATATCAAGAAAGTGTTGGACCTAGCTCTCGCCGAGCAAAAAAATGGCGTGCATTGTTTGGATCTGAGCCTTGCTGTTACAGGAAGGAACGAGAGCAGAGATTTCGCCGAAATCGGAAAATCGATGGGAAAAATATTGGAGGTTCCTGTCTGCGCGGACACTACAGATGAAAAATCCGTAAATGAATTCCTCAAGGCGTATCCGGGAAAAACGCTTGTAAATTCAGTCAGCCTTGAAAACATGGAAAAAGCTTCAGGAATCCTGAAGACAGTCAGAGAATTCGGTGCGGCTGTGGTCTGTATTCTTGCCGATGAAAAAGGTTACGCCATTGATTTAAAACAAAAAATCGAGATTGCCCGAAAAATTTTCGACTTCGCCGTTGTCGAACACGGAATAAAGGTTCAGGATATTTTCTTCGATCCTTTAACCTTTTCTCTCGCTTCGGCGGATTGCCTCACGCGAAAAAGCGCAGAATCCGCCATAAAATCCCTGAAATTATTAAAGGAAATGTTTCCCGGGACCAAGTCTATTCTCGGCATCAGCAATGTGTCCCACGGATTTGACAAAAATCATCGGACGGCGCTGAACTCCGTATATTTGTATCACGCTTTGAAGGCGGGTCTCGATGCGGCAATAATAGACACCACCTCAGTCAGACCGATACATGAAATACCGGAAAAAGCGAGGATTAGCGCTGAAGAGCTTATATTTTCCGGCACGAAGGATCCGGGTGATGTATTGGCCGAGTTCCTCGGTGAGCGGAAAAATGAAAAAAAACATTTCACAAAAGCGACTGAAAATGATTTTGAAAGCGACGAAGATAAATTGACGTTTCATATAATTGGAGGGAGAGAAGAGGGATTAGAAGATGTTTTATCCCATTTGCTTAAAAAAGTTGGGGCCGAAGATATACTCGTGAATATCCTTCTTCCTGCGATGAAAAGCGTCGGTGATAGGTTTGAAAGGGGAGAAACCCATCTACCTTTCGTCTTGTGCTCTTCTCAGACGATGCACAAGGCGTTAGAAAAGCTCAGACCTCATTTAAAATGCGCGCAAAACAACGGAGAAAAAATAAAAATAATCCTCGCAACCGTTAAAGGTGACATTCACGACATAGGCAAAAACATAGTAAGAGTAATTTTGGAGAACAGCGGGATAGAAGTCGTAGATATTGGGGTCGACAAATCTGCCGAAGAGATAGCGGCATCAGTAAAAGGGATGAAGCCGGATTTCGTTGGTTTGAGCGGTCTCTTGATCAGTTCTGCACAGTACATGAAAAAAGTGATCGAAGAACTAAAAAATTCATCTCCGGGGGTAGCTGTCATCTGCGGAGGAGCAGCACTTAGCGAAAGTTACGTCAAAGAAGTGAAAGAAGCCGTTCAAAGTGAGGTCTTTTATGCCAGGGATGCTTTTGCGGCTATGAAGATTATGGAGGAAAGACGTGGGCGGTTCGAAAAGAGCTGAATCGCAAGAACAGTTTGCAGATCGACTGACAATAATAAAAAGCTTACATTTGGGTGAAATTCTCAAGCACCTCGATAAGGACGCACTTTTCAACGTCAGGTGGGATCTTAAAAACGCAGGGACAAGAGAAAGATTCGGTTTCGATGCGGAAAAAAGCTTCGAGAAAATTGTCAGAACCGTCTCTGATAAAAACCTCGCTGACATGCGATGCTCCTTTGCTTATTTCAAGTTTGGAAAAAGAGGGAACAAGGTCGATTTAATAGATGTAAACGGAGAAAAAAGAGAAGAACTGGTATTTCCAACGAAAAAATCTCAAAAAGACCCGGAAATCGGTTTTTTTTTCAGAAATAAATTCGGGAAAGATAACGGGTGCCTGTTCGCAGTTACAGCGGGAGATTCGTTCTCGGGTGAACTTAAAAATCTTTTGAACGACGACATGTATCTTGAGTATTTTCTACTAAACGGTTTTGCCTGTGAGTTGACGGAGGCTTGTGCTAAGTACGTCAGCAGAAGAGTTGAGAGTGAGTGCAGAGTCCCCAAAAGCAGGCGTTACGGGTTAGGATACAGGGGTTGTCCTGATTTGTTGCAGCAGTACAAGATATTAAAACTGCTTGAGGCAGAAAAAATTGGGATCAAACTTACTGAGGGATACCAGCTCGTACCAGAATTCAGCACCTGCGGATTCATTGTCTTCGACTGAATTGTAAATCAGCATACAATGAATTCGATTTTTCTTACGAGCTATGTGTCTTTGATCGCGCCGATCCCTTATTGTTATTACCTTTAATCAGATCAGTCTTCAGGCCGTTATTCTATTGTCGTCAAAAATTCACGGGCCATTCGGCTGACGTCGGCGGAAGTGCTTATACCGACCCATGGATCGTTCGGCGTGACTATGTTCGCGACGACAATGTCCGCTCCGTTGAAAATCGCGCTTCTGGCTTCTCTCAGGTCTATGCCGCCGGCCGCAGAGATGAAGACGTCGTACTTACTGCGTATCTTGTTTATCTGTTTGTATTTGATGACCTTTCCGCGAGTAGTTTCCTCGTCTCTTCCTCTATGTATTACTACTACGTCCGGGGGCGTTCTCAGCTTGAGCATTACCTTCAGAGGGTCTTCGACGCCGAGCATGTCTATCATCGAATATACCCTAAGTTTTGAACACATCTCGACAAAGTAATTGAGCGTTTCCACAGGGGCGCTTCCGAGTACGGTGACTGCGTTTGCGCCTGCGCCAAAAGCGAACCTGACCTCGGAAGACCCTCCGTCGAGGGTCTTGAGATCAGCGACGATTATACCCGTCCACATCTGCCTTATCAGCTTTATTCCGTTCAGTCCTTCTTTCTTTATGTAGGGCGTTCCGGCTTCAATGAGAATTCTGCCGTTTTTCGGAATGTGAGGAAGGATTCTCGAAACCTGATCGGAGTCGTAATTGAAAGCTATTTGAAGATATCTTTTCCTGCTGTTGAGCATTTTAGTTCGTGTCCGTTACGGGGTGATTTTTTTTATTATGTCGGCAATGTCCGAAGGAAGGTAAAGGATTATCTTTTCAGAGGGATCCGCGGCTATGTCCCTTATAGTCTGGAGAGTTCTCAAATGCAGAGCGGCGGGATTTTTAGACAAAGTTTCGGCGGCCTGGCGGAGGTTTTCAGAAGCTTTCAATTCACCGTCTGATGCGATTATGACGGCTCTTCTTTCTCTTTCGGCTTCTGCCTGTTTTGCCATTGCTCTCTTCATTTCCGCGGGGAGTTCAATTTCCTGGATTTTAATTGACTCAATGTCTACACCCCATTCCGCTGTTTCCGTGTCCACGATCTTCTGGATGCTCTCGGCTACCTGGACTCTTTCTGTCAGGACGAAGTCAAGTTCGTTGTTTCCGACTATGTCTCTGAGGGCTGCTTGAGTGAACTGCCTGACTGCGTAAACGTAATCGTCAATCTTTATTATGGCATTGACAGGATTTTCAACTTTGAAATATACGACCGTGTTGGCTAAAATGGGAATGTTGTCTTTGGTTATGACTTCCTGCCTGGGAACGTCTACGGTTTTGATTCTAATGTCAACTCTTCTCATCGTCTGAATAATGGGAAAGACCCAGCGGATGCCAGGTTCTTTGATGTGGCTGTATTTGCCGAGAGTGAATACAACGCCTCTTTCGTATTGATAAATGATCCTGATTCCCCTGAGAATGTAAAAGAAAAAGAATACAGCCCAAAACGCGATGAAAATCAACAAACAAGGCATGGAACCTCCTTTTCTATTATTATTTTTCTCACATGATCTAAATTATATGGGAAGAGTATTAAAAAACAATTAAATTCTGACCAGCCATGGAACAACTTTCATTATTGGTGATTATAATATTACTGTAATTTATCCGAGGATGATTCAGGCAGAAAAATATTAAATTTTATATATGGATTTTTAGAAAATCTTTCTCGAGCTCAACTGGGTCTCGAATTTAAGCCTTTCGTCAAAATCGAGATGATCGAGAATGACTTTGCCTTTCAGGTGCTCGGTTTCATGGCAGAAAGCCCGTGCGAGCAGATTTTTGCCTTCTAAAACAAATTTATTTCCCTCGGCATCATAAGCCTCGAGGGTTACGGTTTTGGGTCTGGCGATCTCGATGTATACGCCCGGTAAACTCAGGCATCCTTCTTCCATCAAAAACTCCTCGTCCGAGAAAGATATTATTCTGGGATTGACGGCAACGAGCAGTTCTTTTTTTGGTATCTGGACTATGAAGATGTTTTTCAAGATTCCTACCTGATTTGCAGCGAGGCCTACTCCGTCGAGTTCTTTCATCACCGGAACCATATTTTCAATGATCTCTTTCAGGTCCGAATCGAACGATTCGACGTCGGGTGTTTTGGTTTTCAGAACGGGGTCCGGATAATGAAGAATTTTCATTGTTGCTCTTTTTTGAGCCCGAGTTCTTTTAATTGTTCCTGTTCAATTTCGCGAGGGCAGTCTTCCATGAGACCTGTCGCCTGAAGGGTTTTCGGAAAAGCAATGACGTCGGAGATGCTTTTCGAACCTGTCATCATCATGACCAGCCTGTCAATACCCGGCGCTATTCCTCCGTGAGGCGGAGGCGCGTATTCAAAAGCGTGAATCAGGAATCCGAATCTTTTTTCAATCTGTTCCGGAGTAAATCCCAATATGGAAAAGCACTTTTCCTGAAGTCGGGGATTGTGATTTCTTATGCTTCCGGAAGCGAGTTCGACCCCGTTTAACACCAGGTCATATTGCAGGCCTCTAACTTTTCCCGGGTCTTCTTCTAGGAGATTTATATCTTCGGGATTAGGCATGGTGAATATGTGATGACACGGCGTCCATACCCCGTTTTCGTCCTTTTCGAATAGAGGAAAATCTGTTACCCAGAGAAAATTGAAAGAATCTTTTATTGCTCCGGTCCTTTTGCCAACATCAAGTCTTACGGCGCCGAGAGCTTTTCTGCTCCGGTCTTTCTCTCCCGCAACGATTAATGCGCATCCATTTTTATTATCGGGATTGATCGCGGATCTGAGCCGGGGATTCAGGTATTTTGACATGGGGCCGCTTTCGCTTGATCCTTCAAATTTCACCCACAGCAGTCCACCGGCAGAATTATCTTTGGCTGTTTTTTCGAGTTCTTCGATTTCTTTTCGGGAAGGAAGGAAATTTTCCGCGAATAAGCTGACGGTGAAAGGAGAGCCGTCTAAAATGCGCATGCCGCAATCCCGTACTGCGTCAGTGATTTCAAAAAGCTCGGTGCCGAAACGGTTGTCAGGTTTGTCTGAACCGAACCTCGACTGAGCTTCTTCGTAGGTGAGCCTCGTAAACGGAACAGGTATGTCTTTTCCAAGGACGGTCTTGAAAATGTGGCTGAAAAGGTTTTCGGCCGTTGCAAGTACGTCCTCCTGGGAGACAAAACTCATCTCAATGTCTATCTGAGTGTGTTCGGGCTGTCTGTCAGCTCTCATATCTTCGTCCCTGAAACATCTTGCGAACTGGAAATATCTATCAACGCCGGACACCATTAGCAGTTGTTTGTAGAGCTGAGGGGACTGTGCCAGAGCGTAAAATTTCCCCGGGTGAATCCGGCTGGGGACCAGGTAATCTCTCGCGCCTTCGGGTGTCGGAGCCGTCATGTATGGTGTTTCGATTTCGATGAAGCCGTTTTTCGCAAGGAAATCCCTTATGGCCTGAACTGTGAGATGGCGGGTCCAAAGATTTCTGAACATGACGTTCCTTCTAAGGTCCAGGTATCTGTGTTTGAGTCGGAGCTCGGTTGAAGCTTTAACTTCTTCTTCAGGCAGAAAGGGTAATGGAATGGTGTCGGAGACAAGAGAAACTGACGCGGCTTCTATCTCGATTTCGCCGGTAGAGATATCCCTGTTGACCATGTCTTCGGGTCTTTTTCTTACAGATCCTTCAATTGATATCGCTGATTCGAGCCTGAAGGAGGTCTCCGTGATATTTTCAGGATGAACTACTATCTGAACGATCCCGGATCTGTCGCGAAGATCAATGAATGTAATGCCTCCGTGTTTTCTGAGGCTGTTTATCCAGCCGCAAAGCCTTACATTGTTGCCGGTCATGGAGCCGCGGATTTCCCCGCAAAGAGAAGTCCTGTAAGAGGTCGCGAATTTTGTCATATCAGACTGACTTTTCAAATTCTGTCTCCTCTTCCTTTATCAACTCAATGATTTTTGAAGCGTCTTCGCAAAGCAGCAGATCGTCCCTGAGTGAATTTTCGTTGAAAAGCCTCAAAACAGAGACGAGATTTTCGTGGTAATCGTGTTCCCTGTTTTTAGGCGCGGCCAAAAGCCCGGCGATTTTTATGTCTTCTCCGTCGAAAGTCTCTACGTCGAGGCCTTCGGGAAAAATTCCGAGAGAAAAATATGCGTTGTCGGCTTCGACAGGCCAGGCTCTGAAAATCATGACTCCTTTTCCGAGTCTTGAGGAAATGAGTTCTTCCCGTTTTATGAGCAGATCTTTGAGAGCGGGTTTGGATTCGGGATTTATTTCGATGACTTCGATTAGTGCTTCGAGAGCATTCTCGAAGTTAAATTTTTCATTGCTAATAATAACGCTTTCGGGTTTCAACAAATCGCTTATCAATTCATTCTCCCTTTGTATGAATTACGTATTTCAGGACTTTATCAATGCTTTCGACGAAAATGGGTTTTATCCCCTTTTTCTTTTCTGCCGGTATTTGAGAAAAATCAGCGGCGTTGTCTTTCGGGAGTATTACTGTTTTAACACCGGACCTTTTCGCAGCCAACACTTTGTTCTCTATTCCGCCGACGGGCAAAACTCTTCCGGAAAGCGTAATCTCTCCCGTCATGGCTACTTCATTTTTCAATTTGATGTTGTTGATTCTGCTGTACAAAGCTGAAACAATAGCCACTCCGGCAGACGGTCCGTCTTTAGGTATGGCTCCGGCCGGAACATGAATGTGGAAATCTTTGTCTTTAAAAAAGTCCTGACTTCCGTCTTTTTTTACGACGGTCGCTTTCAGATATGTCAGAGCCGCCATAGCGGATTCTTTCATGACGTCTCCGAGCTGGCCGGTGAGAATGAGATTGCCTTTCCCGGGCATGAATATTGATTCGATGAAAAGAATCTCCCCGCCGTTTGGCGTCCAAGCCAGGCCTGTGGAAATGCCTACCTGGGGAACGGGCAGTTTTTTCTCATGAATCTGCCTAGGAGGACCGAGGAATTTCGTGATTGATTGCTTTGTAATTTCAGAAGCGGTTGTTTCGAGAGCGGATGAGGAAGCTATTTTTTTCGCTATTTTTCTGCATATTCTTGAAATGTTCCTCTCAAGATTTCTGACCCCTGCTTCGAAAGTGTAGTTGGATATTATGGTTTCAATCGCCTCATTACTGAAACTTATATTTTTACCGTCTAATCCGTTTTCTTTCAATTGCCGGGGGAGCAGGTGTATCCTGGCTATTTCAATTTTTTCCTCGGTGGTGTAACCAGAGAGTTCTATTATCTCCATTCTGTCTAACAGCGCAGGCGGTATGGTTGCAGTTGTGTTGGCGGTCATGATGAAAAGGACTTTCGACAAATCGAATGACAGATCCAGGTAATGATCCCTGAAACCTGAATTCTGCTCGGGGTCCAGCACCTCTAAAAGAGCCGAAGCGGGATCACCCCGGAAATCGACGCCGAGCTTGTCTATCTCATCGAGCATGAACAGCGGATTAGCAGACTCAGCCCTTCTGATTCCCTGGACTATCCTTCCCGGCATCGCGCCTACGTATGTTCTTCTGTGACCCCTTATTTCCGCTTCGTCCCTGATCCCTCCAAGAGAAAACCTGACAAATTTTCTTCCCAGGGTTTTGGCTATTGACTGACCGAGTGAAGTCTTTCCGACTCCGGGAGGACCTAAAAAGCAAATTATCGGACTTTTGACGTCGTTCTTTAGTTTTCTGACTGCTATGAATTCCAGTATTCTTTCTTTTACGTCTTTCAGGTCGTAATGGTCGGAATCGAGAATGCTTTTTGCATTGCGTATGTTTGCTTTGTCCTTGGTGTAAACTCCCCATGGAAGATCGAGTATCCAGTCAATGTATGTCCTCGAAACAGAGTATTCTGCGGAGGCAGGAGGCATCTGATTTATTCTTTCAATCTCCTTCTCACAGGCTTTTTTTGCCTCTTCAGTGAGAAGCGTTTTTTGCATCTTCTCCTGAATTTCGCCGATCTCTCTCGCAGAATCGTCTTTTTCACCGAGTTCTTTTTTTATGGCTTTCATCTGTTCTCTTAAAAAATATTCTTTTCTGCTGTCTTCGGCTTTTTCTTCAACGTCTTTCCTTATTTTTGATGCAACTTTTGCAATCTCCAGTTCATCTATTACTTTTTCGAGAACGAATCTTATTCTCTCTCTGACGTCAGGGGTTTCCAGTATTTTCTGCCTGTCTGTTATGTCCATGTTTATGTGCATGGATACAAAGTCCGCAAGGCTTCCGGGTTTGTCTATCTCTTTGATGACGATTTTCAGCTCCTGGGGTATTGCGGGAGTTTCTTCTATCAGATCTATAAAAGTGTTTTGAAGGGATCTGTGCAAGGCGTCTGTTTCCACGCCCGTTTCGTTTGTGTCATCAATCGATACGACTTCCGCTTTTGAGTATGTGTCTTTGTCGAATATTTTCTGAAGTCTGACTCTTTTTCTTCCCTGAATTATGATCCTGTAATTGTCGTCGTAATTCATGAGTTTTGTCACTAGAGAAATGACTCCGGTTTCGTATACGTAGTTTTCGAGGGGCAATCCTTCTTCGTTGTTTTCCTTTTTCAAAACCGCGACCAGCGTTTTGTCTCTGGATTTGAGGATTTCGTTAATCATGTCAATGTCTTTTTGACCCGACACAATTACAACTAACGGGAGATTTGGGTAAATTATCTGCTTGTCAAGCACCAAAAGAGGTAAAATTACCGGAGGGATCGCGGGCAGCGGTTTTTTTTCAGAGTAGCTGGATTGTCCTTGCAGAACGAACCTCCTTTAATATTGACAGATGAATCGTGAGAATTCCTCCCGATAGATTTGTCTTAATAGAATCAGGATCGATTTTATGAGGAAGAGAAATTGTCCTGTTAAACGGTCTGTGACATCTTTCCATTAAAACGTATTTACCCTCGACTGTTAAGGCCGGAGGAATCTTTGAAATCAGCGTGATCTTGTCCTCGTTCAGCTGAATTATTATGTCTTCGGCTTTGAGACCGGGAACTTCCACCGTCAAAACCACTGACGTTTTTTTTACGATAATATCCATCAAAGGGCTTTCATCGTGAATCTTGTACATTGAAGTTTTCTCCCAAAACTCTATTGTTTTATTTGCCTAAAACACGCTGTTTTGACTATTCTCAACGACGTTGTAAAAAGATTAACAACAATATTAACGCATAAAACACTTAAGGTAAAGACGGAAGGCGTTAATCGTGAGGTCTAAAGAAAATATAAGAGTTTTATGAAATTTTACAAGTCAAAAAGAAAAAATATCATTAATTCTGATGATGCCTAGCGAGGGGGGATATGAAAAATCCATTTCTGAGTATTCGGGAAGAGATCCTGTGAAATCGAAGATGTCTTTTAAAGAGCTCATGTTCCAATGCCTGAATACAGCCGGTGAGGCGAATCCCCACTGAGTTCCGGCTTCTTTTACAGTCGCTTTGATAAGAGAAAGTGCGTCGTGAGGTTTTCTTTTTTTTAACAGAAACAAAAAAAATTCCGAGCGATTGTCTTTTTTAAGATCCCGCAAACCTGACATCTCCCGACCCTTTTTCGAAGAAACCTATTCTGTGGACGGGTTCGCCTTTTAAACCGAGGTAGGTTTCGAATTCCCGGCATTTGTTCTGCGGAACCGAACAAATCATTCCCATCCCCATGTTGAATGCCAGCATCATTTCCGATTCGTCAACATTTCCGAGAGATTTCAGAGCGCTGAAAACGGCCGGTATCTGCCAGTTCATTTCAATGACGGCGTTCAAATCTGCCGGAATTGATCTTTTCAGATTCTTTCCTATACCGCCGCCCGTGATGTGAGCCATTGCCGAAACGAGTTTTTTTTCCTGAACGGCTTCCCTGAGAAGAGGGTAGTAAGTCCTGTGAATTTTCAAAAGAGCCTCGCCCCACGAAGAAGAGATATCCTGCTGGTAGTCCGACAAATCTATTTTTTTGTTTTCGAGTATCTTTCTCGCCAGAGAATATCCGTTTGTGTGAAGACCTGAGGATTCTATTCCGTATATTATGTCAGTTGCAGATACTCTTTGTGACCCGAGGATGTCTTCCTTTCCTACTTCGCCCACAATGAAACCTGCTATGTCGTATTCGCCTTCCATGTAAAAGCCGGGCATTTCGGCCGTCTCGCCGCCTATCAGACAACATGAATTGGTTTTGCATGCCCGAGAGAGGCCGTCAATTATTCTCTCGTAAGTGTCTTCCACGATTTTTCCCGACGCTATGTAGTCGAGAAAAAACATCGGGCTTGCTCCGAGAACAAATATGTCGTTGACGCAGTGGTTTACAAGATCCTGACCGATAGTGCTGTGAACTCCCGTGGCGAAAGCTATCTTGAGCTTGGTTCCGACACCGTCGGCGGATGACACCAGGTATCTGTTTTCCCGGTATGAGAAGACCGCTCCGAAATTGCCGATGTCCTGCACGACTCTTTCGTTGAAAGTGGATTTAACGAGTTCTTTAATTCTTCCGAGCGCTCTTTCGGCTTTCTCTATGTCAACGCCGGAATCGGAATATTTCATCGGTTTTTTGAAGAGGGGAAGCTAATAAAAGCCTCCCCTCAAAGTTAATCAGAACCAGAAAAGAAGAGGGAAAAGTCCCCCTGTTTCTTTTTCGAAATCAACTTCGAAATAAGCATCGTCTACAAACGCGGTGACGTCCGTGTTAACTGATACATTTGTGATGGGCGGTATCAGTATGGCTTTGACGTAAAAGTCTGTTCTCGATTTGAATATCGCGTCTGCCCACAAAAGATCGTCTTTGTTAAGTTCGGCGTTGAAAGTGAAGTCCGCGGAATCACCGAGAGGACTGAGAGGTTCAAATTCTATGGTCACTATCAATCTGTGGTTGTCCCTGTTGTAAACCGGATTGACAGGAGGGACTGATAAAGTAGTGTCCATGGGGACGTCCGTGGGTTCGGTTTTGCTCAGGAAGACATAAATTTTGCTCGGTCTCAGTGAATCGACTGCTCCTGAGTCAACGCTGAGAGCAACGTGCCCGTAAAAATGGGCGCGAACCAGTTTCATGGAGATGTCTTCCGGGATGTCGAGGCCGGAGACTTTTTCGTAATCGTACGGTTTGTTTATTCTGCCGCCGACACTGGTGTCGAGACTTTTCGGGTCGGAACGGCTGGTGATGTGAACTATCGTGTTGCAGCCGATAACAGTGACGGCGGCAAGCGCGATCGCGATAAAAATCAATTTCCTGTTCATTCTTCCTCCCTGAAGTCGAAGTTCCATATTGCCTGAACAACCGGTACTACGCCTGTGTTGACGTCATCCATCTCTACGCCTGGGCCGAGGACTCCGAGTATGATTTCGCAGTTCGAAGCGGCGTTAATGCCGAATCCGGCGCCCCACTTCATTTTTTCAAGTTGGAAGTCGTAACCCAACTCGGTGTAAAGTTTCACAACTCCGAACGAAAAATCGTTGGCGGCCGTCACCGTCTGATGCCAGGAATCGACTTCGCCCCAGACTCTCGGGCTTATGAGATAAATGTCCGTGTTTTCAACGTACTCTCTGGGGTCAATTGAGAAATCGCCGATACCGCGGATGTCGGTTATCACTTTGTCAATTTCGTATCCAATGTGAATGGAACCGAGTTTTTCGGATATCAAATAGCTTGCACCGAAGAAGAAACCGTAACCGTAGAGCTTGCCCGTCAGGGTGCCGGTGAGTTCATCGGTGAGAACTTCATTGGTTGACTGAGAGAGAATAGGAGAGTATCCCAGAAAATCCCAGTAGTATGCTCCCGCAGAAACTGAAATAGGAAGCTCTCCTATGAAACCGCCGCCTTTGATCTTGACGTTCGGTATAAGGAAAACGTCAAGCAGAGAGTTCGAGCCTATTTGAGTGTAATCGTAAAGTCCTACCGCAACGTCGCCGATGCCGATTTTAGAATCTCTGTGCGGCAGTATGTAGCCCGTCTCGACGCTGAGAGTCCTCGTGGGAAGAACAGCTGACAGAGCCGTAGAGACGAGGAGAAATATAAGTGCGATCGAATATTTTTTCATCTTTCACCTCGCTTAGTTATCTATGACGTGGAATTCCACTCTTCTGTTCATTCTCTTGTCTTCTCTCGATCTCTCGGGTGAAATCATGAGCCTCGACTCGCCGTAACCTATGGCGATGAGTTTTTCAGGGGAGATTCCGTGAGAGTTGATCAGGTAGTTCCGAACAGAACCGGCTCTCGCTTCGGAAAGCTGCTGGTTGTGAGCGTTGCTTCCGTCGCTGTCAGTGTGTCCCTGTATTTCTATCTTTACGTCGGGATTTTCTTTGAGAAGTCTCGCGAGCTGGTCGAGGATGGGATAGGATTCCGGCAGAAGTTCAGCTTTGTTGACTTCGAAGTTTATGTTGTGGAACACCAGTTCGGCTTTCTCTTTGAGAAGATTGAACTCCGCGACCAAAACCTGTTTGCTTTCGAGACTGAATTCCTTTTTCGACGGAATATATCCGGCTACGTAAGCTTCAAAATTGAATGTACCGGGAAGAAGAGTGATTTCAAATCTGCCGTTTTCGTCAGTCGAAATCGACAGGGTCGTGTCTCCCGTAATGTTAATGTTGGCGGCTATGGGCGCCGTTGAAGCGTCGGTTTTGATCTCATAGACTACGCCCTTTATAATGCCGAGATTCTGCTCGAGAACGAAATCGAGGCCGGTCACAGAATCGCCCGGAGAAACGTAAACGGGTCTGGGACTTACTGATGAATAACCGGGAGCAGTTGCCGTTACCTCGATATACCTGGGAGCAGGTATGTCGGCTACGAACCATGCACCGTAATCGTCCGTGGCCAGCGTGGGGAAGAGAAATCCGTCGGCCGTTGTGTCTTCAAACGCGACGCTCGCTCCGTATATGCCTGTCATTGTTTTGGAGTCCATCACTGTTCCGGCAATCCAGGCGAGTTTCGGGCGGTCCGGGATGAAATCGTATGACCAGCCGAATCCAACTGAAGCGAGCCAGTCCGGGCTGAATGCGTAACTTTCGACGTTGTACTTGTCGTTCGAAGTCAGCCTGAAATCGTAAGCTATGTCAAGATAAAGCCCCGGCAGAGATGTGAAGCGGAGTCCGGGAGTCAGTCTCAGAGGGCTTGCAATGCTGTCGGGAGAAAGTACGAAAGTTCCTGTCGCTTCTACGAAAGGCTCGAAATACTTTCCTTTGAAAGAAGCGCCAATGCCGACGAGCAATGTCTGATATTCATTGTAGCCCAAGTAATTGTAACCGACTATTCCTCCGAGAGAGAACGGAGATTCAGGGATAGGTTTGAAAGAGCCTATCAGGCTGACTCCGCCGCCGAATCCCTGTCTGAAAGTCCTGAACAGGCCTCCGTTCCATGTTATGTCGTCCTCGCTGACCCTGAGACTGTCCGGGGTCGTCCTTCTGACGAAAGAATCCTCTCTCTCAGGACCGGTAGGGAATATTATCTGAATTAATCCGCCCATTGTAAATTTTTCGTTGACTGGAATGGTTCTTTTGTAGAACACAGAAATATCGCCAATAGCGGAGCTGACAATACTGTTCCTTCCGAAATATTGGAAAGTGCCGAGTGAGTCGTTTTCGATTATTCCTGGATTGTCAGGTCTTATGTGTATGTGCTGGGCGATGAAACGGTCATAATAAAAAACGCCCGAAATCCCGAATTCGTCGAAATCTGTAATCGCGTAAGAGATTCCGAATGGAACTGTAATACACATAAGAGCGTCTCCAGTACTGACCACCGTGTCTCTGGTCGTCGTGTCGACAGTGAAAACCGGTCCCACCCAAGTCGTGTCGTAGTAAATCAGGGTAGTCGGAAAAGAATCCTCGAACGCGTAATAATTGAGCATTAACCTTGAGCCAATCGTGAAAGTTCCTTTGCCGAGGTTGTAAGCTGACGGGATTCTGAACCAACCGCCTGATCCGTCGAGGCTCACTCTTCCGCTGAGCGTCGAGAGCGGAATCAGAAAAGCCGCCGCAACCAACAATAACAATACTGATTTGCTCTTCATGCACCCTCCTGGTTTATAAAGTTTGTAGCAAATTCCGATATTCAGGATTTTAAGATATTAACTGAAGTATAGCAATAAAAAGATTCGTGATTATTTGACCATGTTAATGATTAACGCCAGAAAAAAAAAATAAATCCCGCAGCTGCGGCAGTTGAAAATAAAGTGAATGGCAGGCCGATTTTAAGAAAGTCGAAAAACGTAACTTTGAGACCTTTTTTTTTCAAAAGTCCCACCGCGACTATGTTGGAAGACGCTCCGATAGGCGTGATGTTTCCTCCGATGGACGCTCCCAGTGTCACTGCGAAAGCGAGTGACAGAGTCTGAACTTCTCCAAGGCCGGTTTTTAAGGCCATCGAAAGACAGATCGGAACCATAGCCGTAACAAACGGGACATTGTCAATGAAGGCCGAGAATATTACGCTGGTGATAGTGAAAAAAAGAAAGGAAGCGGGGAAATTTCCGGCTGTTTTTTCTCCCAGAAAGGCGGCAAGTTTGTCTATTACGCCGGTTTTGCTCAAACCGGCGACCAAAATAAATATACCCATCAGCAGAAAAACCGTTTCAAAGTCGAATTCACCCAGCGTCTTTCTGAACGTGCCCCCTTTTTTTTGTTTTAACTTCCACCAAAAGAGACCAAAGGCTGCTGTCAGCAAACAGAAAATACCGCCCGTGAAATCGAAGCCGAGTTTGAAAACCGACAAAAGAGCCAGACCCAGAGTCAGAAAAGAAAGCAGGAAAGCGGGGAACCAGGACAAAACTTTTGTAACTTCGACGGTCTCAATGGGCTGTCTGAGTTTTCTGAAATAAAAAAACAAGAAAGCGAATCCCGCCAGAGCTCCAGCCTGTATGGCAAAGAACATACCGGGTCTGCCGTGATAGAAAAAAAAGTCGTTAAAATTCATTCCGGTGTTTGCTGCCAGGATGATGCTCGGCGGATCGCCGATGAGAGTCGAAGCCCCTTCGAGATTGGAAAATATTGCCGAAGAAACGAGAAAGGGCACAGGGGATATCTTCAGTTTGTCAGCCACACTGAAAGCTACAGGAGCGACTATCAGCAGAGCCGCGACATTTTCACAGACAATCGAAATCGCCCCTGAAAAAACAGAAACGAGGACTATCGCCACCCCTGCGGTACTGGCTTTTTTAGTGATTTTTTCAGATATAAACTCGGGAGCGCGGGATTTCATGAAAAGATCGGCAAGTATCATCGTTCCAGCGAAAATTCCGACTATGTTCCAATTGACACCATTGTATGATATCTCGCTTTCGTTAAGCACAAAGCCGAAAGACGACTTAAGATCTAAAATGCCGAACGATAAAAGAGAGGCGACACCTGTCCACGACGCGGCGGCTCTGTTCTTATCGAACATAACGAAATAAAAGTAGATGTTGAGAAAAACGAAGGAAGAAAAGAGAACGGCGCTGGTACCCGCGCGGCTGAGAAAGAAAGAAACAACAATTAAAAAAGCGCCTGATAAGATCAGAAATATACGTCTGTTTTTTTTACGCGCGAGGAAAACGGAAAAAAAATATAAAAATTCCCAGACCGTCAGAAGCGCAACTGAGAAAAAGGGCATAGAATAAGCTAATTGAGTTCAATGGCCGTCAGATAGTATTCACCCGTGGAATCTTTAAAAAAGACAATACCTTTCGAAGGAGCCAGGACGTAAGACATGCGTGTCGTCGAACTCTGATTCCCCATCAGAGACGAAGTCTCCTTTACGTTCTCTGTTATCTCAACTCGGTAGCAATCAGAGAAGGAGCCCAAAGGTACGGTAAAAACATCTTTCTTTGTTACCGATACGTCAGTCGTGATTTCTATTGCATATGGAACACCCGCAATATTGATGCTGTTCGTGTACCGTTCAGACCATCTGTCTCCGTCTATGAGCGGCAGTTTTATTAAATCCGCCCAGCGGTTTTCAACGACATAGGATGAGCCTCCGAAATTTCTGGTGAAAGTTCTGTAGGTTTTGACGCTTCCGTCATCTTTCCAAACGTAAAAGTATGTGCCGTTAAAATCCCAAACCGAACAATATCTGCCCTGATGCAGATAATTAACTGAAGATACGGAAATCGAAGCTGTATTGTTAAGGGTGTCGGAAAACGTCCAAAAACTTCCCGTGTCAGGAAGAGGAAAATACTCGTTTGAAATGCGCGAAAGGTTGGAATCTCCCGAACATCCCGATATCAGAACTGTCAAAATAAGGATTATCGAGTTTTTCACTTTTTACCTCACTATCTCAATGCCCAAACCGAGCATTATCATGGAAGAATGTGATTCGTCTAATGAATAACCGTAAGAAAAATCTCCAGTCAGACCCAGAGATTGTGTAAGTTCAAAAGTCATTTTCGCGGAAGGAAAAATCCAGGATATGTAAGAACTTTCTGAAGTGTTGTCGGTAGATATTTCAGTCATGGAAGTTCCGTAAGATAAAGAAAACGAAATCTCGTTTCTCGGTGTGACATTGAAAAGGCGTCTTCTTAAACCGGTTTTGAGAAGAAAGACGCTCAAAGTCAGATCGTCTCTGCTGCTGCCCCTGGCCTGAATCAGGGAAAAGTCAGCAAAAGGAGAGAAACCGGCGAATTTTTTCCCGCTTTCCGTTCCTACTGTCAGAACTCTTCCGTTGTCGAAATATTTTGAAGACAGGACCGATATCCCCGGTGAAAGCGATACCGAGTAAGCATCGAGTCCTGCAGCTAAAAACAACGCAATAGCTATCGTCAGCAATTTTATTTTTCTCATCATTTATCCTGTTTTAAAATTATTCCGATATCTGTTTTCCGCATTCAGGACAGAATTTAACGCCCGCCTGTATCGGTTTTTTACAATGAGGGCAGTTGACTTTTTGAGGAGTCGTTTCTTTGCCGCAATTAGGACAGAATTTGGCATCGGCAGGAATCTGATTGCTGCAGTGAGGGCAGGCCTTCGTAGTCTGAGTCGGTTTTCCGCAATTGGGACAGAAAGCCGCTGTGGCCGGTATGGCCGCGTTGCAGTGAGGGCAGGGTTTGGTCTGTTGAGATTGCATGTTTCCCTGCATGGCCTGGCTTATCATACCCGGCATCATCATTCCCATGCCGAGGCCGGCTCCCATACCCATTCCGGTTCCAGCTCCTCCGCCTTCATTCTTTGCGGCGTCTCTCATGGCGCTGGCCGCCTGATACTGTGTGAAACCTCCAAGGCCTCCCATCGCCTCCACGGAAGCTCTTTCGTCTATCATTTTCTGGACGGCTTCAGGCAGGCTTATTGCGTTAATGAGAAAATCAGTCAGTTCAAGGCCGTATTTTTCAAAATCTCCCTGTACTCTTGATTTCGCTCCTATAGCAACTTCATCATAGTTGCTCGCAAGGTCGAATATGGAAACTCCTTTGGAAGCTACTTCTCCCAGAAAATCGGCAAATCTCGCAATAATTATGTTCCTCAGGAAATCTTCTATTTGCTCTCTGGAATATCTTCCCTGAGATCCGACAACTTTGTTGACAAAAAGCTGAGATTCAATTATCCGCATCGAATAAGCCCCGAAAGCTCTTATCCTTACGAATTTAAGTTCTTTGTCCCTGAAAGGAATAGGTTCAGGAGTCCCCCACTTGGAATTAGTGAATGTTTTTGTGTTTACAAATACTACTTCTGTCCTGAATGGGCTTCTGCCGTCGAAAAGCTTGCCTATAAAATTTGTCAGTACCGGAAGATTCGCCGCAGTCAGCGTGTGCTTACCGGGACCGAAAACGTCCAGAGCTTGTCCGTCCCTGAAGAAGACTGCTTTTTGGTCTTCTCTGACTATGAGCTGACTGCCGAGTTTTGTTTCAGCGGATCCCGATTCAGGGACCCTGTGTACCATAATCTCACCCGTAGAGTCGTGGTATTCGATTATGTCCATCAGTTTTAGAGCCATTATCATTCTCCTCTGTTAATGCCGTTTATGAAAAGATTGTCTCTTTCTTTGAGTTTAGCTTCGAGCGCGTCAATGGACAGGTTCAACTGCACAAGTATGGACGATACTTCTTCGGGGCCCGCAGTTTCCATTTTTTTGGCGGATTCGGAAATATCATCGACGAATCTCGCCAGATTGACGTCGTATTCATAGAGCTGGGCCAGCTGTTCCTGGTCTATCTGAACGAGGTCGAACCACCCGGTATAACCGTAATCGGCGAGCCTTATCCTGTCGGTGTTGGTTTCCAGTTTGGCGTCTATTCTCGACAACGTTTTCAAAGATGCGAAATCCTGAGAATCTGTGAGAGTTACCGTTGCCCTGGACAAATGAGCGCGGCTTTGGATGAGCTGAGAGGCGAGATAGTCTCTGTACAATTTGTCGGCTCCTCTTCGTTCCTCTCTTTTTATGTAGCCGGCGAATCCGGGTATATGTTTTGCCAGCCAGTCTCCGGCATTTCTTATTGTGTTGCCGAGATCGCTCATATTTCCTCCTTATTGAAAAAAACAAGTACTGTCTTGACACGTTATCGCATTAGGAAATAATATAAGTAAATGCAAATTAAGGAAAGAGAATTTTGAACTACATTGATGTCGCTTTGAAGAGCTCAGCCCAAATTAACGAAAAACCGTTCGCGGTGAACGGATATTTTTCTGAGTTTCTGCTTAATTCGTCTTCAGAAAAATTCGGCATATATCTCATGACCTTGAACGGAAGCCTTTATCTGTGCAAATCAAACACCGACTCGGTCCCCAGAAAGCTCTTACCCAACACTTCTTTGAGGGAACTTTCAAGAAAACTGTGCGAAGGGGTTTTTTTCTTTGAAAATCCGCCGTTTTATTTCTATTTGCTTTGTGATGAACCTTTGATCCCGCACGCGTTGATACTTCTTAATAATGTCAACGATAACAAGGGAATGTGGCAGACGATGTCCTTTTTCTACAAAATGCTTTTTCTCTACAGACGGGAGATAATAAGAGCTTCAGAATACGACGTAGTGGTTTTGGCTGATGAGATTCCTGCTGTAATAAAAGGGAACGCCCAGGAAACAGCTCGTTTTCTGGACCTGTCCGCCGAGGATTTTTCCCGTGAACAAAAAAGCATGAAAAAAATAGAAAGCCCTTTTCTTTTGCCGTGCGAAGAAGCATACGGAAAAAAAATCAGCCCGGGTAAAATTGACTGCGATAATGAAATCGCCGAAAAAGCCGCTTTCATAAAGAAACATGCCGAATCCCTTCAAAGAGACATAGACAGGGATTCGCCTTATTTTGCGGAACTTTCAACTATATACGGCATGGCGTCAAAAATAATTGAAATTCTCGAAGGAAATTAACATCCAAAAAAATATTTATTGACAAGCGGATGATAATCATAAAAAATGTATTATCAAAACTTTGAAAATCCCGTTCTCGAGTTTTATTTCTTATAACTGATTTTTTTTCAATATTTGAAATTTTCACAAAAAAAGGAGACAACGCAGAATTATGAATACAGCGGATAACACTCAAGAAACCGCCGGAACGGCAGCCGCGGAAGAAATTAAGGTAAAAAAAAGAAGACCCCGAACTACGAAGAAAACCGCAGTCTTGACAGAAGAAAAAGCACAGGATTCGCTGCCCGAAAGCGAGACGGATGATCAAGCGCCGCAAAATAACGAATCCCTTAAGATATCGCAGGAGAAAGATCCCCAAGAACAAAAAAACGGCGGGTCCAACACTGCGTCGGCAGATTGCGAACAGGTGAGTATAAATGCCGTGACTGAACCAACTTTATATCAGGCGCAGGAAGAAGAACCCGCGGTAGAGTATCAGAAAGAAAAACCGAGAATGATCCTTAAAGACACTCTTAGAAAAGTCGAAGGCGTACTCGACGTAATTAACGGGTACGGTTTTATAAGGTTTTCCAGATACAATTATACACTCAGCCCCTACGATGTCTATGTGACGCGGAATATAATAGACAAATACAACCTCAAAATCGGGGACACAGTCCTCGGATATGCCCGTCCTCCAAAAACTAACGAAAAGAATGACGCCCTGGTATCCGTCGAACTCATTAATTTCAAAGAACCCACGGTGTCCCGCGACAGAACGATGTTCGACGATCTGACTCCTTTGTACCCTACAAAAAGACTTGTCCTCGAAAGGAATGATGAATCCGAAGACAATGTCTCCATGAGAATAATAGACCTTCTCGCGCCTATCGGAAAAGGGCAGAGAGGACTGATAGTATCTCCTCCGAAAGCCGGAAAAACAATATTTTTACAGCAGATAGCAAACTCCATACTCGCCAATCAGCCAGAATGCATACTCATCGTCCTTCTTATTGATGAAAGACCCGAAGAAGTTACGGACATGAAAAGGTCGGTCAATGCCGAAGTGATAAGTTCGACTTTCGACGAACCTTCAGAACATCACACTCAGGTCGCCAATATAGTCCTCGAAAAAGCGAGAAGACTCGTCGAGATGAAACATGATGTGGTAATTCTCCTCGATTCAATAACGAGGCTCGCAAGGGCTCACAACGCCGTAATTCCCCATTCCGGGAAAACTCTCTCCGGAGGAGTAGATTCTCTGGCCCTGCACAAACCGAAAAGGTTTTTCGGAGCCGCGAGAAACGTGGAGGAGGGAGGAAGCCTGACGATTCTTGCCACGGCGTTGATAGACACCGGAAGCAGAATGGATGAAGTGATTTTCGAAGAGTTTAAGGGAACGGGTAACATGGAAATAGTCCTGGACAGAAAAATAGCCGACAAAAGGATTTTTCCCGCCGTAGATCTTAACAAATCGGGAACCAGGAAAGAGGAACTGCTGCTTTCCGAGAAAGAACTCAAGAGAGTCTGGGTCATCAGAAAGTTCCTCAACGACCTGACACCCGTTGAAGCGATGGAAACTTTGATAAAAGAAATAAGAAAAACAAAAACCAACGACGAGTTTCTGGGTTCCATGAACGGCTGATTTTTGCCGTTTGATTTATCAAAAAAAAAGGTATAAGCTTTGAAATGAGCCAAATATTTTTGAATTGTTTGGAATAAATAATGTATCGGAATTGGTATAAAGATCAGGAGGAGAGATGAAAAAAGGGATTCATCCGAAATATCAGAAATGTACGATAACATGTGCATGCGGAAACATAATAGAGACTTTCTCAACCAGACCTTCTTTCGGCGTTGAAATTTGTTCGGCGTGTCATCCGTATTTCACAGGCAAACAGAAGTTTGTTGATACCGCAGGAAGAGTTGAAAGATTTATGAAAAAATATAGTTCTAAACAAAAAAAATCATAACGCTTTCAAGGGGGAGGCATGAAAAACTTCCGATTAGTTTGTTTCCCGGTTTTATGCGCTGTTTTGTTAGCCGTGACTGTGACGGCTGGATGCACAAAAAGTCCCGTGAAAAACCTCACGGGCGACAAAGGCGGCACATTGAAAATAGGACTAACCGGCAGTGACATACCGAGGCCAAATCAGCCCCTGCATCCTATGTTCACGGGCAGAAATCCGGTGTCCGAACAGCTTTACCTTCCTTTAATTACGAGAAATCCTGACGGAAAGCTCATACCGGCTCTCGCCGAAAGATGGGAGTTTTCTGAAGACCTGGGCGCGATAGTTTATTACATAAGAAAAGGGATCAAATGGTCGGACGGAGAGGAAGTCACCGCCCTGGACATCAAGTTTACCTACGATTTTATTAAAGACAACAAAGACATTGAAACTCCCTACAGGGTATTTCTCGAAAACATCTCGTCCGTTGAAGTCCTCGGCAAATATGTCGTAAAAGTTAATTTCAAACAGCCCTACGCCAACGAGCTCATAGACAGCGATATTTATCCGCTTCCTTCACACCTGTTTTCAGGAGTGAAGACCTGGGCTGATTTTCAAAATACAGAATTCGGGTTGAACCCTGATGCGACTGTGACAAACGGACCTTTCCTGTTGATAGAGAGAACTGCCGGCTCAGGTGTAGTCCTGGCGTATTACGAAGATTATTACAGAGGAAGACCTGCTTTCGATTCCATCGATTTCCTTTTTTTCAGGACCTCGGGAGAAATGGTCAGAGCGTTCGAAAGAGGCGACATCAACCTTGCCATGAACGTCTATCCTTCATACGCTTCGAGGCTGAACGCTTACGAAGGAGTGTCTCTGCAAATTGACCAGACGGGAAAAAGGTATTATGCCATAGGATGGTCGACCAGCGCCGAACCTTTCAATCTGCCCCGCTTCAGGTATGCCTTAACGGCCGCCATAGACAGGGAAAAAATAATTGACGAGTTTCTGGGAGGGCAGGGCAGAGTTCCGGCGACTCCTCTTTCTACAAAATTTTGGGCTCTTAATTCCAGTTTGGATCCGGTGCCTTATGACGAAGCGTTGGCAAACACGATACTTGATTCACTAGGACTTAAAGAGAGGCAATGGATATATACTTCTTACGCCGCAAAGGAATTCGAAGTGAGACCTGGAAGATTCGAGACCCGGATTGTTCCTTCAGATTCTGTTTTTGCCAGAAAATACAGCGGAGAAATATTTGTCATAAGACTCATGGCTTTTGACCAATCCGGAAAGACAATTCTCGAAAGGGTGGCCGAAGATCTCGGCAGTGTCGGACTTGTCTGTTCGGTTTACGTCACAACGGGCATAAACCTCAGCTACACACAGAATTATCTGAGATCGCAACTGCGGTTCGGCGGATATAGCGGATATATCCTCGACTATGCTTTTGTAGACGAAGGAGTCATACACCCCAAAGAAGCTTTTGGCAGCGGAGGGTCTATCAACTTCTCTTCTTTCTCTTCCCCGGAAGTTGATTCTCTTCTGAGCGAAGCGACAGTGATACTGGACAGAAGACAGGCGAAAAAAGCATGGGATAAATTTCAGAAAATATTACTGGACGAACAGCCCTACACGTTTCTTTTTGCGCCTTATGAATTGAACGTAGCGGAAAATAACCTGAAAGGTATTGAAAGCGGCGATAAAATTGCTGCGCTGTCTATTCAGGAAATGTATTACTCCGGAGGCGTTTCTTCTACAACAGCCCTTACACTTGCCGACTCTTCAGCCTTGGCTTCGTTGGGTTCGTCCGGAAATCTGTCGGTTATTGACTCGGGGATTCTGGAACTCGAGGCCGCCGGAGAAGCGCTGGAAGAAGCTTTAGCTGCTGGAGAAGAGGCCGTCGTTGACACGGCGACAACACCCGAACCGGAAGACACCACGGAAACCGCCGAAATTATAGACACGGTTTCAACCGTGACAGTCGCAGGAGCACTTATTGAAACAAACGTCGAGGATACAACGGTTTCTGTAACGGCGCCGGTTGACACTCAGCCGGCAAGAGAGATAGTGAGAACGAATCCCACGCCGGTCAGACTTCCTGTTGCGACTTTGCCCGCGGCAGTTCAGGGCATGGGTATAACGAGAGCTTTTGTCAGGGTGAACATCGGAGCCGACGGATCGGTTATCTCAGCTGAAGTGGTCGGTTCTTCGGGAAATCCGGTTGCCGACGCCGAGGCGAGAAACGCCGCCATGGGCGCGAGATTTCAACCGGCTACGGAAGACGGCACCCCGGTCGAATCGCAGACGGTTATTCCGATAAATTTCACGGAATGACAGATATGGGGTGGGCTGTATGGATTTTCGGGAATAAATGAGCTATACTTTTCTTTGAATCAGTAAAAACTGCTAAAAAATATCAGTTCGCTTAGTGCAAACTCTTGGTTTTGGTCTGAGAAATGGAGGGAAAATGGGAAAAGCTTATAAGTTGCTGCTTGATTTAGCCATCGTAATTTTAGGTGTGATGCTCGTTTTAGTCCTCGTATTTCCCCAGCAAAAAGCTCTCCGGGCGGAAATGAAATTCCGTGAGTCGAGAACGAATCTGTACACAGTTAGGAAGGCTGTCGAACATTTCATGTATGCTAAATCAGTTTCGTTTTGGGACGAAGAGAAAAAAAGCTGGATATATACTTCCGAACTGCCTGAATCCGTCGATGATTTCAGCCAATACATAAACGGTGGAATTCAGAATCCTTTCCATCAGGGAACCTCCGAAATCATGCTTTATAAAGCGGAATCTTCCGGCGTGGAAAAGAGACTGCCTCTGCCTGTTGTGTGGGACACGGCAGATGGAGGAATGTGGGTGATTGAAACACCTCAGGAAATAATTTCAATGTGGGAAAGAGCGGGTTTGGAAACAAATGTTCCCAGATTTCTCGACGATTCTACAGTCGTTTCAATTGACCCTTCCTCAGGAAGAGTAAGGTACGACGCCTGGGAAAGCGGAGACAAAACCCCCTCTCTTCTGTTTTCCATGACCCCGGACAAAAAGATCGTTCACATGGACACAATTCCTCCCGAAGCCGAAGACCAGTTCTCCGGATGGCTTTACAATTACACTGTGGCCAGTTATGTGCTGTCAAATCAACCTGAGATTCCGGGCAATTTCGACATAACCGGGACAATATTGTTAAAGTATGTATGGCCCAATCCACCCGAACTCGAGACGCGCAGAGGACAAAGAAGACCGACGCAGAGAGACAGCGCTGACGTAGAGAAGCCCTACTTGCAATATACATATTACGAATACCCTGAGAACAGTTTCAAGCCTTCTTTCATTGATAAAGATGACGACAGCGACACTTCTTGGATCGCTAACAGAACGTCAAATCCTGGCGATGTGGCTGTTTTCATCCTGCCTCCGAGATATTGCATGATTTCTTTCGGGGCAGACGGCAAACCGGTGGTTTGGGAAGATCCCGGAAAACATAAGCACATTTTGATACTCTGGCAGACAGATTAAAATAATAATCTGGCGTGAAATGAAATGGCCGCCTGTTTGAGGCGGCCGTTTTTTATTCTAACAGCCTTTTCAGAGATTCCGTCAGTGTTTTTTCCGGAACCGTAAGCGTGGGACAATTATTTTTATCGCACGTCAGAATTATCCCGTTGTATTTCCACGGGTGCCATCTCTTGAAAGAGGTGGAACCGAAGCTTGGGTAGACAGAAAAAACATTTTTTCCGAGACTGTTTGCAAGATGCAATGTGCCTGTGCTCGGGGCAATGACGAGTTTTGATTTTGCAAGGACATATCCGAGCTCGCGCAGGCATGTTTTTCCGGTCAGATCGCAGCATTTTTTTCCTAGAATTTTTTTAAGATTATCGGATGTCCCGCAGGATTCAGAGCCTGTCAAAACGACATTTTCGTCCATGTCCCGCAGAATCAAGGCAGCTTTTTCATATACTGAATCGTCGAAATTCCTGGCGCTGCCTTTCATCTGAGGCGAAATCACAACATAATCGTCAAAAGGGAGAGGCGTCTCTTTCAAATTGAAATAAACGCGCGGCTTCGGTTCTTCGTCGAAAGGGGAATCGAGGGCGTGTCTTACCAGGTCAATGTTGTACTGGACTTCATTTTTTTCTGCGTGCGATCGTTTCTGCCTGAGCCCTTTGTTCAAAATGATGAAAGAAAATGGCTTGGAAAATCTGCCGTATCTTTTTTTTGATGTTTTAAATATTCGAAAGGCTGTTTTTGCGTCAAAGTGGAACATGACGGAAAAGTCGTATTTTGTTTCTTTTAAAGATCTGTCGAATGCTGAGGAAAGAGGAACAGTTTTATCCAGGAAAGGGAAATTTTCTGTTAACACGCATAAATCGTCTCTTACGAGAGCGTCGATTTTGGAGCATGGAAACGCTTTTTTAAGCGCTTCGAAAGCCGGCAGAGTAAGTATGAGATCGCCGAGCCCATCGGTCCTTACCGCAAGAATTTTCAATTTCTACCTTTACCGCATTTTGAAATGAGCTGTTTATGATGTAAAATGTTTTATATTATATGCAAAATAAACGCAAGGAGGAATCATGTTACTGGCGTTTTTAGTACTTTTATCATTAAACGGCGGCAGAGGAGTTGTTAAAACAATCCCGGCCCCCGACTATCCTTACGGTTTAGCCTTTGACGGAGAATGTCTGTCAGAAAATTACTTACTGGGCTACATGTTCTGGCAGTTTCTAATACCAGACAATCCATACACGAGTTATAACGACAAAAAGGTCGAAGGATTGAAAAGGATAGACGACGTAAACGGGGACGGGGTTTCTGACGTAATAGCCTGCACGGAGAATTACTGGACCATTTGCCTAAACGGCGCAAGCTCAGGTTACGCAGACACATTGTGGTCTTTTAACACCGGAGTTGACGACAACAACACCGGATCCATCAGCCTGAACGGAATGTTCTCGGCTCAAAAAGCCGTCCGGATGACGGGAGACCTCAACAGCGACGGCATCTGTGATGTCGTAATATGCACGGACGGCGGCAACGAACACGTCTACGCCTTATCGGGCGACGACGGCAGTGTTATTTGGTCGTTCGGCGACGATTACAATCCTTACCTGGGAGGATTCGGCGCCGTCGACGCGAGGAGGGATTTTAACGGCGACGGAATTACGGACGTGGCCGCAGTGGCGAGCTCTAATCAGGACGGCAACGGATATAAATCTGTCTTCCTTTTTAATGGCAGCACGGGTGACAGTTTGTGGCGCCATTACATTAACATAGCGGGATTGTCTTCGGGATATTCGGTAATATCCATAGATGATGTGAACGGAGACAGCTTGCCTGAAGTTGTAGCCGGATTTGGAGGTGATGGTTCGACAAAATTTGTAAGAGCTCTCAACGGCGCGGACGGTTCATTTTTGTGGGAATTCAATCAAACTGCATCCGGCGCCAAAGAACTGCTCGAACTCGGTATTCCCGACAGCACACCTGACGTGATCGTAGCGAATTACTGGAGCGACATTTACAGGATAGACGGCGAAACGGGAGCGCTGGTGTGGCACCAGTCAATTGGAGCCGGAACGGCAGGAGTGATCCAGATCGAAATGATACCTGACGTCAATCAAAACGGCTATGACGACATACTCGTCGCGAATTTTTCTTCAGCTTCCGGAATATTCTGCCTCGAAGGCAAGGACGGTTCGACTGTCTGGTTCATGCCGACTCAGGATTACAGGAGTTACGGAGTCGTTGCTATATCCGACATAGACGGCGACGGAATCCACGAAGCTCTTGCAGGCGACCAGTCGGGAAGGATCTACATTTACTCCGGAGCAGGGGATTCACTGATATATTACGATGATCTTCCAAGCAGGATTTACACTGTAGAAAACATGGGTTCCATAGACGGAATACCGGGCGACGAAATACTCGTCGGCCTCGACAACGGACAGGTTTTCTGCTTTTCGACCGGCGAAGGACCAACTCAAGTAGAAAACCCGGTTCCTGTTCCTTTCTCTCAATTCAAAGTCTTCCGGAATTATCCGGATCCTTTTTGCTCCTTCACATCTTTTTCCTTCGATTTGCCGCAGGAGTCTTTGGTCAGTATAGAGATTTTCAATGCAACGGGCCAGAAAGTGGACGAAGTGATTTCGCGGGAAAATATGTCCCCTGGCAGGCATACAGTTGTGTACGACGGATGGAAACTTGCCCCCGGTCTTTACTTTTACAGATTCGAAGCCGGGACTTTTTATGCGACGTCAAAAATGATAAAAATAAACTGAAGTTGAATGGTACACAGAGTCAACAGTGAAAGGAAAATCCAAAAATGCCAATAAAGGTCACGTTGAACGAGAAGGACATTGAATTTTCAGGAGATGAGCTCGCTCTTCTCATAGAAATCCTAAAAAACCTCGAAGCAGACAAGACAATCGCGCAGGAGAAATTCAAAGATGTGAAAAATTTCGTCAAGTCGGTACTCAAAGCCGTCGATAAGATTCATTTCAATCTTAAAAGAGGTGATAGGCTTGTTATTTCCGGGGATGAGATATTCACCGGTCTTTTCAGGTCGCTCAGCACCCTTTATTTACGGAAAGAAATTTTCGAAAAATTCAACATCAGAATTGAAAAAATCAGCGAAAAAATCTGCTCACACATATACCTTTACGGCAATTCAGAATATGAAATGGATGAAGCGAAGAAACTGCACGAAAAGCACTGGGGTCGTCTCGATATTTCTGAGATCGGAGAAAACAGATCGGCGCCGCAGAAACAAACCAATGATTAAGGAGAAAAAATGCTTTTGACGTTTATTATGATTGTGGCATCGTTGTTCGGGGAGAATTTTTATCTGCCTTTCACAGCTGTTCCGGACGGTCCCGACGCAGGTCTTGTTAATCCTGCCGGACTCGCCGCCCAAAAAGGGGCGACTTTCAGGTTCGACGTCGCGAACACAGATTCTGCAGTCAAGAATTACGGTGATTTCTATCTGAGAGCCGGAAGCCTTTCAGGTGGCGGCTGCTGGGGTGACGTCGGCAGAGAATACCATGTCTCATACGGAACCGGAATATTGAGCCGTTACAGACTCATGGCCGGAACCACTTTCCGGAACAGCGAGGGAGAAAACCACATAGACATTGGGTTCCTGTCGAGACCGCAAAAATGGATTTCCCTGGGAGCGACAGTGAATGACGTCTTTTCCACGGAAGATCAATATGATCCTTCTTACAGGTTCGGAGCGGCGCTAAGGCCTTTCGGAGGCAATGAAAGATTCACCCTTGCGGCCGGAGGCATTTATGAAAAAGATACCGAATCGGACAGCATCCCGTTTTCAGCGGGAATTCTCGTCGAGCCTGTCAGGGGATTGAGATTGTCCGCTTTTTACGATCGCGACGAAACATTTTCGCTGGGTTTTGAAACTTCTTTCGGAAACGTCACTGCGGGGACTTCGCAATTAATGGACGAGGATGAGAGGATTTCAGGCGGATTCTCATACGTCAGACTCGACTCGAGGAATCAGTACTCGATTCTCCCTCTGCCGGCGCCAAATATAAGACTTGACCTGGGGAGAGAATACCCGGAAGACCCGGTATCTTTTTTGTTTTTCATGCCGAAAAAAGAGAGGTTCTGGACGCTGGTTGAATCCCTCAGAAAAGGGCTCGAAGGAAAACCGCCTTCCTGCATTGTCATGAAACTCGACGGCTATACGCTCGATATTGCCCAGACAGAGGAGATAATAGCTTTGGTTGAGCTTTACAAAATGAAAGGGACCAAGGTTATTGCCTACGCGAGGTATTATGACGATCTGAGTTATTACATGGCATGTGCGGCGGACCAGGTATACATATATCCGGAAGGCTACATACAGATAAACGGATTAGGCATAGCTTTTCCGTTTTTAGCGAGGGGTTTCGAGAAATATCATTTGACGGCCGACGTAGAATACATAGGAGAATACAAATCCGCAGGCGAAGTCTTCGTCAACGAAAGGATGTCAGAAGCCTGCAGGGAACAGTACACTGAAATCATCAACGACAATTGGGGGCTGTACGAAACAGCAATCGTGACATCAAGGAACATTATTTCTGATTCAGTTCTTTCTATTGTTGAAAGGGGATCGTTCAGCGCGAGAAAGGCTTTGGAGGCTGGTCTTGTAGACGGTCTTTTATACGAAGACGAATTTACCGAAATGTTGAAAGATGATTTCGGAGGGAGATTCGTCGACGCTGTATGTCTTGCGGGTATTCAATACAGAGAAGAAAGTTGGGAATACAAACCGAGAATAGCTTTGATAATCGCTGACGGAGCCATCAATACGGGTGAAAGCGGCGTGAATCCGCTGCCTGTTATAGGAGGGAAAGTTCTCGGATCGGAAACCCTTGTCAGAATCATCAGATCGGCAAGATTGAACGATGATATTAAAGCGGTTGTTATGAGAGTGAATTCACCCGGAGGAGACGCTCTCGCTTCCGATCTGATTTGGAGAGAAGTTTATTTGTGCGCTCGGGAAAAACCGTTCATAATTTCCATGGGAGGTGTCGCCGGCAGCGGAGGATATTATATATCCTGCGGAGCCGACAGGATATTCTGCGATGCCGGAACACTGACCGGATCAATTGGCGTAGTAAGCCTCAAAGTATCGTTCGGAGGAATGCTGGAAAACATAGGCGTCACTTTTGACACTGTTTCCACGTCGGAAAACGCCTTCATGTGGTCGGGATTAGTTCCGATGACCGAAGAGCAAAAGATGTTACACAAGGAAGAGGTCAGAGATTTTTACGAAAATTTCGTTCTCAAAGTCGCCGCCGAGAGAGAGCTGTCTTTTGATTCACTGAACGTCATTGCCAGGGGGAGGGTATGGTCGGGACAAGACGCCGTGGATATAGGACTAGCTGACGAGATAGGAGGGATTGACGAAGCCATGATATACGCCGCAAAATCTGTCGGTAAGGACGACTGGCTCGAAACAGAAGTGGTTATCAATCCTGGTCAAGGGTCGTTCGGCATAATGGATCTGGGCGGCGCTTTATCCATTTTCAGAATCGACCTCGGAAACATAAACGGAAACGGAAATACAATTATGTATTACGACGAATACCTGGACGGAATAGAGATCAGATGATCAATTTCGACGAACCTGTTGAAAGAAGCAACACGGGCTCATACAAGTGGGATTACGCCGAAAAGCTGTTCGGAAAACCGGGGCTTTTGCCTCTCTGGGTAGCCGACATGGATCTGCCGTGCTGTGACGAAATTGCTAAATCCTTGACCGAAAGAGCTAAACATCCTGTTTACGGATACACATTAAGATCTGAAAGTCATTTTATATCTCTTTGCAACTGGCTTGAAAGAAGGCACAACTGGGCGCCCGATCCCGGATGGTGCCTGCGCAGTCCTTCTCTGATAACCACGTTGAGTCTTTGCATAAGAGAATTTTCTGAACCGGGAGACGGAGTGATTATTCAGCCTCCCGTTTACCATCCGTTCTACGAAGTCGTAGAACTAAACGGAAGAAAACTGCTGACAAACGATCTTGAGAGGGGAGAAGACGGCAGATACACGCCCGATTTTATAGGTTTTGAAAGATTATGCAGGGAGGGAGCGAAGATATTCATTCTTTGCAGCCCCCACAATCCTGTCGGAAGGGTCTGGACGGAAAACGAACTTCGGGAAATGTCGAAAATGTGCCGGAAATACGGCGTCATAATATTATCAGACGAAATACATTGTGATCTCGTTTACGAAGGTTTCCGGCACATTCCGCTGGCTTCATTGTCGCAGGAACACTCGATGAATTCTGTGACTCTTATTTCACCGGCAAAGACTTTCAACATCGCTGGTCTTCAGGAATCCGCCGCGATTACTGAAAATCCGGATTTCAGAGAAAGATTGGCAAAACAGATTTATACTTTGGGTCTCAACATCTCGAGCATTTTCGGAACGACCGCATTTGAAGCGGCTTATTCACGATCGGACGGCTGGTACAATTACGCCAGAAAGTACCTTTCGGCAAACAGAGAAAAGGTCGTGGATTTCGTCAACACAAAAATGGATAATGCTTTTGTCTATTCCCCGGAGGCAACTTATCTGGCGTGGATAGATTTCGAAAAGACAGGTTTTTCGGAATCGGAGCTCGACGATCTGCTCATAAACAAAGCAAAAGTCGCTCTCGATCCGGGAAGAAAATTCAGTTCGCGATGCGGAAAATTCAAGCGTTTGAACTTTGCGTGTTCCGCCGGGATTTTGGAGAATGCTTTAAACAGTATTCAAAAAGCGATGCAGAAGTAGAAAAAAAGGAGGAAAAATGAAAAAAATGATTCTTGCAGTCTTTCTGATTGCGGCCGTTTCGTTGACGGCTCAGGAAAATCAATATCAGAGAACGATAACAGTCACGGGCAACGCCCAGATAGACGTCGAACCCGATGAAGTGGTGATAACTTTCGGAGTTGAGACTCAGGGAGAAAATCTCAGGTCGGCAAAAAACGAAAATGACGCCGTTGTCAGAAACCTGATAAGTGCACTCAAAAACTCAGGCATCAGCGAAAGAGACATTCAGACCAACTATCTCAGCGTTGAACCGAACTATGATTATTACGACCAACAAACCGTTTACGGATATTTCGCGAGAAAAACGATAGTTGCCACTCTCAAAGACGTTTCAAAACTCGACGCGGTGTTATCTCTGGCACTCGAAGCTGAAGTGAATTACATTCACGGCATCGATTTCCAGACTTCAAGGATTATAGAACTGAGAAATCAGGCGAGGACAGAAGCAATCAGAGCGGCGAAGGAAAAAGCTGAATTGATAGCGAGAGAACTTGGATGTCAAATCGGTGACGCTATATATATTTATGAAAACCAGACGAACTACTGGTCGTGGAACGCTGCAAATTCATGGGGTATGAACTGGGCGTCGAATTCGCAAAATTATGCTTATTACGGCAACGATGTAAGGGCAGATCAGAGCCCGATAGCCCCGGGTCAGGTAAGTGTCTATTCAAGTATATCCGTCTCTTTTGAACTTAAATAGAAGAAATTCTTATTGAGGTTTTTCGGCGGAAAAAACATCGACCGGGCACTGCCGTGTTTCCTTTTTTTGGCGGTGTCCGTCATATCGGTTTTTCCTAAAACATTCAAGGCGGACGCCGACCCTCCGCCTTTCCTGGCTCCCGGGATACCCCACGAAAGCAGGGCTGTATACTCGGACGGGCAGGCTTATACTCTGGACTCGCGGAATTTGGCGCAGTTCGGACGAATTTATCCTTACGTTGAAAAACCGCCTTTTTCAGGATTTCTTTTTTCGCCGGTTAACGGGTTTGTATCATTTTTATTATACAAAATAGCAGGTACAAACTCTTTTTCAGCAGTTTTACCGGGTTTGTCTTTCAGTCTGCTGTCAGCGCTTGCAATATTTCTTACTTTCAGAAAGACGATGAGGGGCTTCGTCGCGTCCTGTTTCGTATTGTTTTCATACCCTCTGGCAATATACGGCAGGACGCCGGTGGCCGAAAATGCTTCAACTTGTGTTTTGATGTTTGCAGTACTTTTTCTGGTAAATAAAAAATATTTATTGGCGGGAATTTTCACCTCCGCCGCTTTTTTATTTGCTAAAATACACGCCGTAAGTTTTTTGCCCGCCGCGCTTGTTTATTTAGCTGTTAAAGACAAAAAATCGCTCATAAATTATTCAGCAGGCCTGACTGTCGTCGCAGCTCTTTGGTTTGTTTTCCTGTATTTACCGTTTAAAGAAATGTTCAATTCATATTTTCTGTCAGGATTGAGATCCGTCGCCGAAAATCAAAAAACGGACGTTTATCTGTTTTTTTACAGACTTTTGGGGACGGGAATGCCCGACCTGACTTTTTCAACTCCGTTCGTCATATTTTCGGGATTTTTGGCGGCTGCTTTCATTTCCCGACAAAAACGGATAGGTGACATGCAGTTTCTGACCTTGTGCTGGATAGCATCTCTCATATCGTTTTACGCCGTATTCAGCTCGTACAGGCCGGCGAGATTTCTTCTCTATTTCGTTTATGTTGCGGCTATTCTGGTTTCCTCATTCGGGGAGCATCGGGAAGAGGGGATATCGAAAGGTAAACTATGCACGGTTCCTGTTTTACTGTTTTCACTTTTTTTTTCGTATCAGTTCATGGCCTTTTCTCTCAGGATTGTAAAATTACCTCTTCTGATAGTGTCAATAGCCATGTCGGGGGCAATTGTTATTTTGACGCGCTATTCAAACAGAAAGTCTGTTAGGTTCATGCCGTATTTGATAGCATTGATATGCCTTCTTCATATTTTCTGCGACAACTGCCGGCTCTTTTCGTGGCTGTTGTCTCCGATGCGATCTGCAAAAGGCGCGTCATTTGAAATTGAATCCATAACCGGAGAAAAAGCTCTCATTGCCGGTTCTCTGGCGCCGGCTCTCACACTTGGAACAGAGATTAAATCTTTGGCCGCGTTTGAATGGATGATCGACAGCGGTCTTATCGAAGAATACGGAGTGACACACGTGATTGTCGGCAGTTTTGATTCATCTGGTCTTTCGGATTATCTTTCGCGCAGCGCTCTCGTGCTGAGACCATTTGTGGTTGGAGGCGACTGCTACACGCTTTATTTAACAGGAAACGACAGCTACGATTTGACGTGTTATGAAAAATCACGCCTTTTTCTTCAGGAGGAGAAGGTGGATATGGCAGTCTTTTACCTGAAAAAATACCGTGAAGTAAACGTTGGATCTTCGAGCGCATGGTTGCTCGGAGCTTATATTGCTCAAAGGACAGGTAACAGCGAGCTGGTTCGCCGTATGATTTCAGAAGGCATCAAAACGAACCCGGACGATGCATTTTTGGTTTCTCCTGTCAATTACCGGATTCACTGAAAACCTGAGCGCTGAATTTGAAAATTTCGACGCCGGGAGATTTCCATGATTTGGCAGGGAGTCCGGCTTTCATACAGGCGTGATCGAGGAAGGTTTCTCTGTCCCAGCACCATTCTACGGCTACTTGAGGGAGAAGCAGCCCCTGACGAAGTCCTTTTTTTATTATCAATCCGTCTTTGCCGACAGTCACATCGCCGGGGTCTGAGATTATTTCAGGCGGGGTCAAAACTGATATTTCAATTTCAATGGAGTCTGTCTCCTCTTTAGTAACAGGATGAAATCTGGGGTCTTCCCGCGATGCTGCCAAAGTCATTTCAACAACTGCCTTATTGAGAGGAGCGACGCCGATTACGTATCCTATACAGCCCCTGAGTTCGCCATTTTTGCGTAAAGTGACGAAAATGCCCCTCTTTTCAGAAAGCTCCCCCAACGGTTCGGGAAAGGCGGGTATTGATTCACCCTGCGCGGAAGCTTCCAGCGTGGCTCTCGCCGCTTTCAGAAGAATTGTCTGTTCTTTGGAACAGAGAAAACTGTATTCGTTCATTTTATTACAAAAGAGGAGTAGCCGACGACGTATCCCGCCGAAGAAAAAGGCGATTCTGCCGAATTTGCCTTTCCGGCAAGAAATATCTCTTGTTTTGAGCTTTCGAGAGCTTTCATCACAGCTAAAATCGGGCCTATGCCGCAACCGGCGTGCTCGGAAGCTTTTGTGCCCCTCGCCAGTATTTCAGAGACGAGAGTCAGATTGTATTCTGAAATTGCCTGGATCAGTTCTGAATCGCTGTTCAGGCATTCAGAAAGCGAATAGCCGTGATAAAGGTCACTGCTGGCTACCAATATTCTGTCCTCTCCGGCGAAAGGCTGCAACGTTTCACCTAAAGCCGCGCAGAATTCAGGAGATTGATTACCAACGGCGACAGGAACCAAGCTGAATTGATTTTTAAATATGTGCTGAAAAAAAGGCAATTGGACTTCTATGCTGTGTTCGGTAAGATGCGGGAGTTCACTGTCGTCAAAAATTGAAGCGTTTTCCAGAAGAGATTGAGCGAGCGTTTCGTCCACGGATACCAGACCTAACGGAGTTTTCCACGAGCCGGAGCTGAACACGGAAGCTTTTTTGGATGCGAATCGGTGGCAAGGAGCGAGAATGATAACGGAAGGATTTTTGTATTCCTTGGGATTTATCTCGTCTACTGCCTTGGCCGTTGTCGAACCTGAAAAAGGATAACCCGCGTGCGGCAGGACGAGACCCAAAACTTTGCCCTTTTGTCTGGAGGAGCCTGCGCCGGAGAAAATCTCGGAGAGAGTTTTTTCCAGCGACGGTTTGTCACCAGGGTAAAACTGGCCGGCGACGGATGGTTCCCTGATTTTTTTATGCATTGAGATTTTCGGATAACTTTGTATTGGATATTTGCGATACGAACATGTTTACAATTTTCGGGTCGTAAAATCTTCCGGCACCGTCTTTGATTGCCGAAATTGATTTTTCCATAGTGTATCTTTTCATGTAGAGGACGAAATCGGAAACCACACGCAATATTCTTCCAGTCTCCGGTATGGAACTCCCTTTAATTTTATTTTTTCCGGTTCCGTCGAAGTTTTCCTGGCAGAGAAGTATGTAGCTGAGAGGTTCGGACAGAAATTCAAGATTGGATATCAGGCCTATTAATTTGTCTGTCGCCTGATTGAGATTTGAAAGACCCGGAATGGAAATGCCGAACAGCATGAAAAGCGTTGCGTATCTGAGCTGACGGAGACATTTTTCGTCGACCGAAAGTTCTCGCGCTATGTCTACGGCAATGTTTGCCGATTTCTGCTGAAAGTTTTTACTGATGCCGAAAGTCTCCGTCAGCGACAGAACAAAGGACATGATTTCGAGATCTTTTTTCTTGATCGTCTCAAAGAACTGAGAATTCTTTATTGAGAGAGATATAATGCTCGATGCCGTGGATACGAGAGAAATAAATTTCATGTCCGTATCGACCTTCTTTTCGTTGTATAAGACGCCGACGAGTCCGAAGGGTTTGTCCGCGCCAAGAAGCTGAGCGACGGCGAGAACTGAAATTTTTCTGCCGGATCCGGGAGAGTAGTCAAAAACAACCACGGGGGACTGTTTTTCCTTAAAAATGATGTCGAAAGGAGGAGAAGAAAGGTCCAGATTCATGCCTTTTGGGAACGCTTCTTCGGTTTGATGGGCGTTTCTGACCGTCAGAGTGTTGTCGAATTCACTGAACCAGGAAAGAAAAGCTCCGTCGGCGTCTAGGGTCATGGCGAGGATTTTAGGAATGACCTTTATCAGCGAAGCGATACCGAAGCTTTCACTGAGGATGTTGGAGAGTTTCTGTAGTTTATTCAGCTCTTCTATTCTGATTTCGAGATTTGTTTCGAGAAGATTCTTCTGCCTGACCAGTGTTTCGTTGCGTTCCTGCAGTTCCTTCAGGAGCCATTCTTTTTCGGCCTTGAATCTTCGCTGATCGAGGGCGTTTCTGACAACGACTTTCATTTCGTTTGCGTCGAAAGGTTTGTTTATGTAATCGTAAGCTCCTTCCCGGAGGGAAGCAATGGCTGAATCCACTGACGTGAAACCCGTCATCATGACAAAATAAATCTGGGGATCTATTGATTTGGCTTTTGAAAGGACTTCTATACCGTTCATTTTAGGAAGTTTTATGTCGCAAACGACTATATCGGGTTTGAATGTTTTTATCACTTCAAGAGCGTCTTCTCCCGTAAAGACGGTTTTGACCTGGCAATCGAGAAGAGGGTCGTTTTCGATTATCTTTGAAAGGAAAGATGCCAGTGTTTCTTCGTCGTCTACAACAAGAACTTTGTTTGTTTTCGGCATTATATCCTCGAGAAGCTCTGTAAATCTTCGTCCTTGCCCAAAAGCGTCACGGTATCGTTTTTATCGAAGACGGTTTCGGGATCCGGCGAAATGTTTGTCGATTTGTCGGGTTTTTTGACCGCCAGGACATTGACGTTGTAATTGTTTCGAAGACCTAGTTCTTTTATGGTTTTGCCGATGAAAGATTTAGGTGTCCTTACGTCTACAATGGAGTAACCCGGAGTGAATTCTATGATCTCCTGAAAACCCGGAGATGATAGTTTGTTCGCGAGTCTCCGGCCGGAATCTATTTCCGGAAGAACCACTTCGTCGGCACCGATTTTCTTGAGTATTTTTTCGTGAGTGAAGTTTCTTGCTTTTGCGATTATTTTTTTGACGCCAATTTCTTTCAAAAGCATGGTCGTTAAAATGCTGGTGGCCAGTTCCTGCGCGAAACTGACGATGACTATGTCCGTGTATTGAAATCCCGATTCCATGAGCGTTTTCTGGTCGGTGGCGTCGCCGATGACTACGGCTTCGGCGAGATTCTGAAGAGGAGTCAACGATTCCTCGCTTTTGTCGAGAGCGATAACCCTCGCGCCATTGCGAACAAGGCTTTCGGCAATTGAAAATCCGAAACGCCCTATTCCAATTACACCGAAATACTTGTAATTCCCTGCATTATCCATAGCGTCTATTCTAATAGCAAGATATATCAATTTCAACACATAATTTTTTGATAGATAAAAAATCCGGTTCAGCCTATCGGCATGAATCCTTTAACGAAATTTATGTTCTTCGATTTCGTTCTTTTGACGAGAGCGGCTCCGAAAGTCAGAGGACCGAGTCTGCCCATTATCATTGTCGCCACTAGAAATAGCTTACCCACACCGGAGAGATCAGCCGAAAAAGAGCAAGTGGGATAAATTTTTGATCCGAGTGACAAACCTACGGTTCCAAAAGCTGAAATTATCTCGAACACCAGTTTGTAAATGATTCTTTCGCTCGAGAAACTCGGATTGAAAAGCTGTATCAAAATAAAAATAATGATTATCCAGAGAATAGACAGAGTGATCAGGGAAAAAGCCCTGAATATCTGAACGGAAGGTATGTTTCTTTTCATTATTGAAATTTTTTCACGTCCCTGAAGAGAAGCTATCAACGTGGAGATAGCCAAAGCGACTGTTGAAATTTTTACACCGCCGCCGGTACTTCCTGAACCGGTGCCCACGAACATGAGCAACATGATTATGATAAGTGAAGTGTTCGAAAATATGTTCAGTTCGATCGAATTGAAACCCGCGGTCCTGGGTGTGACAGATTGGAAAAATGCCGAAAGAAACCTTTCAGAAAAGGAGAATTGGCTGATCCAGAATTCCTGAAGAAAGAAAAAAATAAAAGGAACGGCAATCATGACGACGTAAGCAAAAAGAATGAGTTTCGTGTATGGAATAAGAACCGGTCTGGGAAGTTTATCATTTCTTGAAAACAGTTTCATGAACTTAAGATATAAATATTTTTTGAGGTCGAGAAGCACGACAAAGCCGACGCCTCCTGCAATCACCAGGGCGGAAACGGTGAAAACAACAGCCGGGTTTGCCCTGAATCCTACGAGACTGTCTGAAAAAGAAGAGAATCCGGCATTGCAGAAAGCGCTGACACTTTGAAAAAGAGCGTGACCCAAGCCTCGAACGAATCCGAATTTTGGGACAAACACGAATGAGAGAGCGAGGGTTCCAAGGAATTCGAAAAACAAAGTGATGAGGATTACTCTTTTAGAAAATCTTCCGAGTCCGTATATGTTTTGACTGGCAAGGGATTCTTTCATTATCAGTCTTGGATAAACCGTAACTTTGCCTCCGAGTGAAATAATCAAAAAACTGGCGAAAGTCATGTAACCGAGAGCTCCGATCTGAATGAGTAGTAAAATTACTGTTTTTCCGAAAAGGGTCCATTTGACTGCGGTGTCCTCGACTATCAGTCCTGTTACGCAAAGCGCGGATGTGGAAGTGAAGACACAATTGATGAAAGAAGTTCCGTCACCGAAGTGAGAAAACGGGAAGCTGAGGAGGAAAGCTCCCAGAAAGATAAAAAAAACGAAGCCGGACAGAAGAGCGCGGTTTGGAGTAAGGTGTTTTTTCACGTAAAGCGTTACTCTGAGAGCGAAAGGAAGGTATGCCGTTTTTCTTGTAAATGATTTTTTCATTGCAGGAAAAGAGTTGCCGGTTTTTTTTTCACTGAGAAGAAGCCTTTCTGGTGAAAGAATACACGGGAGCGGTTTTCTTTGTCAGTACGTCTTTAGTTATCAGGCATCTTTTCAGATTTTTGTTTTTTTTAAGGTTTGGAATATCGAACATTATATCGAGCATGGTCTGTTCAATTATCGATCTAAGACCTCTGGCTCCTATTTTCTTTTTTACGGCCATGTCGCAGACCTCCTCAATTGCGTCGTCCGTGAAAGAAAGTTCCACGTTTTCGATTTTTGCGAGTTCTTTGTACTGTTTCAAGACGGCGTTTTTTGGTTCGAGCAGTATCTTTTTCATGGTTTCCTTGTCGAGGTCCTGAAGAGGCGCTATTATTGGAAATCTTCCTACAAATTCAGGTATCATTCCGTATTTGACTAAGTCGTCCTGTTCTACGAAAGCTCTCGCGCCGAGGGAATTTGAAGCGTCCGGGTAGATCTCGTGAGAGAATCCGGAACTTTGTTTGTTTTTCATAAAACCAAGAGTGTTTTTACCCATGTGCTTTTCAATTATTCCTTCAATTCCGTCAAAAGTACCTCCGCATATAAAAAGGACATTGGAAGTATTGACAGGAAGGAACTGCTGTTCGGGATGCTTTCTTCCTCCGTACGGCGGGATATTGGCTATGGTCCCTTCTACAAGTCTCAGAAGTGCCTGCTGTACGCCTTCTCCAGACACGTCCCTGGTTATTGATCTGTTTTCGCTGAGTCTGCTGATTTTATCTATTTCGTCTATGTAGACGATGCCTTTTTCAGCTTCGCCGATGTTGTAGTCGCAGGCTTGAAGGAGTCTTGTTATGACATTTTCTACGTCTTCTCCCACGTAACCCGCTTCCGTCAGGGTTGTTGCGTCGGAAATGGCGAATGGGACATGTAGGATGTTGGCGAGGGTTTTAGCTATGAGTGTTTTTCCGGAACCTGTCGGTCCTATAAGTATTATGTTGCTTTTCTCGATTTCCACTTCCGACTCTCGCATTGCGCTGACTATTCTTTTGTAATGGTTGTAAACCGCGACTGAAATTACTTTCTTGGCGTAGTCCTGACCTATTACATATTCATCCAGTTGGGATTTTATTTCTGCCGGAAGCGGTAATTCGATGTGCCCCGCGCCGAACGCGGGCTGTTTTTCACGGGCTTTAAAAATAGATTCGTACAGAAGTTTTACGCAATTTACGCAAATGTAAGCGTTCTTTCCGTGAATCAGGTAATTTCCTATGTTCTCTCTGGAATTGCAGAAAGAACATGTCTTGCCGAAATCGTCTTTAACCCTCTTTTTCATCTTTGGGCTCTTTATTGTTCTCGAGTTCTTTTGCTCTTGAGAGGATCACTTCGTCGACGATGCCGTAATCTTTGGCTTCTTCGGCGTTCATCCAGTAATTTCTGTCCGAATCAACGGATATTTTTTCCTTAGGCTGTCCGGTGTGATAGGAGAGGATGTTTTCGAGTTCTTTTCTGAGTTTCAGTATCTCTCTCGCTTCGATCTCAATATCCACCGCCTGTCCCTGAACACCGCCCCACGGCTGATGTATCATTATTCTTGAATGAGGAAGGGCGTACCTTTTGCCTTTTTTGCCTGTAGCAAGCAGAACCGCAGCCATACTCGTAGCCTGTCCAAGGCAAGTTGTTGAAATGTCGGGTTTTATGAATCTCATCGTGTCGTAGATGGCAAGCCCCGAGGAGATGTTGCCTCCGGGGGAATTTATGTAGAGATTTATGTCTTTTTCAGGATCGTCGGCTTCGAGAAACAAAAGCTGAGCGACCACTGCGTTCGCCACGTTGTCATCAATGGGGGATCCTATGAATATTATTCTGTCTTTGAGAAGGCGCGAGTATATGTCGTAAGCCTGTTCTCCTCTCGAAGTCCTTTCTATGACAAGGGGGATGACATATGATTGGTTTTCATTCCGGTTCATTTTCGCGAACCTCCTTGACCGTTATTAGTTCTTTTATTTTTTCGAGCGTTTTTCTTCTCTTGACTTTCCAGTATACGTCTTTGACAAATTCCGGATCGTCGAGTTTGTTCTTGATTGCCGGTCTGCTCAATTTATCGTAACCGACTTCATTTGATATAGCCATTATCAGGTTTTCCCTCAGTTCTTCGTCAGGAATTTCTATGCCGTGTTTTTCTGACAAATGATCGAGGATTATGTTTTGTTTCGCTCTTTTTCTCGCCGAATCTTCTATTTCGGACCGAAGGGTTTCCCTGCTTTTGTCGATTTTCAGATGTTTTGTCAGCAGGTCCAGCATGTTTTCGATCTCGTTCTCGACGAGAGTTGAGGGAACCTCAAAAGAATATGATTCCTCGAGGATTTTCAGTATGTTGTTTTCGAAGTCAGCCTCGCTTTTAACTGCCACATCCTCTTCAAGTTTTTTTTCGACGTCGTTTTTCATTTCAGCAATGTCTGAATAATTAAACTCTTTCGCGAGGTCGTCGTCCAGTTCGGGCAGAGTTTTTTCTTTTATCTCTTTGATTTCGACTCCGAAAACCAGTTTTTTCCCTCCGTATTTAGAGTCATCTTCCGGGACAGTGAACTCAAAAGTGAAATTTTCGCCCTTTTTTCTGTCAGTCAGATTTTCGTAAAAACCTTTCCAGAAGGCATTTTCGTTAAGCCCTATCATTCTGTCTTTGAAGGATAGTTCGGAAACCGTTTCTCCGCTTTCATCCCGGACTGTAAAATCGCACTGGACGAAATCGTCTTTTTTTGAAACTCTTTCCACGGATGAGAGAAAAGAAGATCTTTCTCTTATCAGGTCTAGTCTTTCCTTGACAAGCATTTCGGAAGCCGAATAGACAGGTTTATCAACTTCGATTGATTCAAGAGGGACTTCTTCAATTTCCGGCAGGACTTCAAAAGTAATAGTGAAACTGAGCATGCCGTTTTCGATTTTGACGTTTTTTTCTTCTATTCTGCCGAGGGGTTTGAGATTCTCCTGCTCGATCGCATTGCGCGACAGATTTTCTATGGCGCTGTTAAGACTCGTCTCGGCTATGTCGTCACCGAACATTTTTCTGACTATTGACAGCGGAACCTTTCCTTTTCTGAAGCCGGGGAAGCTCCTGTTCGCTGCTATTTCGGCTATTATCTTTTTTTCTTCCCTGTCTATTATTTCGGAAGATTCCTCGATTTGAAGGTTTCTTTTAACCGAAGACGCTTTTTCAACTACAACTTTCAACATATCCTCCATTTTTCAAAAAGAGATGGATCAAACAATTGCGAGAGAGGGGAATCGAACCCCTACCCCGAAAAGGACTGGATCCTAAGTCCAGCGCGTCTGCCAGTTCCGCCACTCTCGCAGAGAAATGAATTATATCATTATTTAGCCGTCTGTAAAAATGAAACAGTTAAGCTCTAAAAATCCTCGAGAAGGTCATGTCTCAGCTTGTCGGCACCGGTACGAAGGCTCTTTTCGGGAGAAGCAACTCCTCTCAGGGCGTATTCAATAGACTGCGACAGATATATCCTTCCGGAAAACCACGCGCCTGTTTTTGGTTCAGCCACGGCAGAGGCCATTTTACGGTAAACCGATTCGGCGCCGTGAATTTCCGACAGGAAAGCTTTCATCTCGTCTGTTTCGAGCGAGCTTTCGCGGGTTGGAATGTAACCTGTGTTTACGGACCAAACCGCCTGGACTTCAGGGGAATTGAACCATTTTATGAATTCCCACGCAGCGACTTGTTGTTCCGGGGAGGCTCCTGAAAATATTATTATGTTGGTTCCCGATATCACGCTGACGTCATTGCCTCCGGAAGGAGGGGGAAGTGTTGAAATTCCGATTCTGAAAGAAGGCGCCTTTTTTGCCATGAAAGAATACGAGACCACGCTTCCCCACATCATGAGCGCTCTACCCGTTACGAATTCGTCCTGACCCTCGTATCCGGTTCCCAGATAGCAAGTCCCGGAGTCGTCGAGAAGCCGGACGAGTTGTGACAAAAGGTCAACCGACGTGCTGTTGTCGAAAAGGACCGCACCTGTGCTTTCGTCAAAAAGCGCTCCGCCTCTTTGAAAAAGGGCGGTCTCAAAAAACCACGTGTTCGAAGGCAGGGCAAAAGCGTAGCGTCCTTCTTCTGGGGATGTATAGAGAGAGCAGACGCCGAGTAGTCCCTCCCATGTTGAAGGAAAAGGAATGCCTAGAGAGTCGAAATAATCCAGATTGTAAAACAGGACTCCAAGGCTTTTGTTGAACGGCATGCTCCAAACAGTGTCTCCCCATGTGTTGTTGATCCATACGGGCGCGAAATAATCTTCAATTTCACTCTGCGAATAGCCGGCGTCGGAATTAATAAAAGCGTTAAACGGGACTATTGCACCCGCTTGCCTGAACTGGTCGGTCCACGACTCGTAACTTTGAGCCATGACCGGAGGTTTACCGGCCATAACGGAAGCCATTAATTTCTGAGCGAGAGCGCCGTAATTGCCGACTGAAGACGCGACGACTTTTATTTCCGCGTGTCTGCTGTTAAAATCCTCAACGAGGCTGTCGAGAACCGTTCCCAGTCTACCTCCCATGGCATGCCAGAAAGTGACTGTGACCCTGCCGCGAGAACCGTTTGTACAGGAAATCCCGGTGAGCAGACAAATGATGAAAAATAGTTTTTTCATTCTTTAAGTCCGGATCTCGTAAAACTGTTTATTATGTGTTTTTGAGCGAACAAAAAAAGTATTATCAGCGGTAATGCCGTGAAAGCCGCGGCGGCGGAAAGAAGAGTGTAGTCGGTGCTCTGTTCTTGTGTGAAATAAGCCAGTCCGACCTGGATGGGGCGCAGATTTTTCGAATTGGTAACGACGAGAGGCCAGAGGAAACTGTTCCATGAACTGACTAAGGAGAATATTGAAACCGTAGCCAAAGCCGGCTTGATAAGAGGAACGACTATTTTCCACAGGTAGCCGAACCTTCCGCAGCCGTCCATTCTCGCGGCGTCCCAAAGTTCTGAAGGTATCGTCTTCATGTGCTGGCGTATCAGAAAGACGGAGAATACACTGACTGTCCAGGGGACGATGAGAGCGGCGTAAGTGTCAATCCACTTCATGTAAGTAAGTATCAGGTAGCCTGGAATTATGTAAACCGGCATGGGAATCATCATTGTCGCCAGAAAAAGAAGAAAGACTTTTTCCTTGCTCTTGAATTCAAAATTGGAAAATGCGTATCCCGCCATGACAGACGTGATAAGATTTCCCGCCAGTATCAGGAATGCGACGAGCGCGGTGTTGAAAAAATACCTTATCCATGGGACCTTGGTCCATGCTTCCCTGAAATTGGAGAGAGTGAATTCCGACGGGATCCATGTCGGAGGGACGGTTATGGCTTCGGAAGGTGTTTTAAAAGCGGTCACTATCATCCAGTAAAAAGGCAGAACCATGGAAACTGCCCCTGCGGCTAAAACAGTGTAAACGATAATGGTTTTAGCTTTAACCGTAGAATACCTTTCTTTCGGAATATTTTTTTTGAACGGCCGTCAGAACGAGAAGTAGAGAAAACAAAATAAACGCAGTGGCGCTGGCCGCTCCGAATTTGAAAAATTGAAAAGCCTTTTCGTAAAGATAAAAAACAACTACATTCGTGCTGTCCAGGGGTCCTCCGGCGGGAGGCCCGGTCATGAGCCAGACGGGAGCGAAGACCTGAAAAGAGCCGATCGTGGACATTATGAAAACGTAAAAAGTAGTCGGAGACAGAAGAGGCAGAGTGACGTGCCTGAAAGTGCGCCATGCGCCTGCTCCGTCCAATCTCGCGGCTTCGTAATATGCCTGTGGAATTCCCTGAAGCCCGGTCAGAAAAATCAGAACGTCGTAACCCAGATTTTTCCAGACGGACATCGCGGCTAGGCTGACAAGAGCGAGAGAAGGACCTTTTATCAGATAAGGCAGGTTCCGTCCAGCCGCGATCTCGAAAATGCCCCTGTATTCTCCGAGCCAGGCCGGACCCGTTATGCCGAAAATAGAGAGAAAAGAATTTATGAGCCCGACTCTCGGATGATATATCCATTTCCAGATGACTGAGACGGCGACTATGGAAGTTACGACAGGTAGGTAATAGACGACGCGGAAAAATGCCCTGCCTCTCGTAACTGAATTTAATAAAACGGCGAAAAGCATTGAAATAGCTATCGAAAAAGGAAGACTGAAAAGAGTATAGTAAACCGTGTTGATGAAAGACTGCCAGAAAAGAGAGTCCGTAAGAACGGAAACGTAATTACCTAAAAATATGAACGCGTTCGGTCCCGCCATGTTCCATTTGAAAAAGCTGACGATGAATGACAGGACTATCGGAAAAACCTTGAACACGACGAGCACAGAAAGAGCGGGTAGGAGATAAAGCCAGTGGGATTTATTTTTAAAAAACACCCGTTTCAGAAATCTTCTCCGATTGAAAAATGTATCTTCGTCCTGTTGTCTATATTACGCAGGTCAGTGGGAATGGCGAAGTCAAGCTTGAGTACTGCAGACATAAAAAACATCCTTATTCCCCATCCTATGTCGAGTTTCATGTCCTCAAGGCCGAATCCTCTTTCCTGGTCGTCCGAAAAGACGTTGAATTCTTTTATGTAATCAGCCGTTCCGCCGGCGTCAATGAAAAGACAGCCTCTGAGTCCTCCTAAAAGCAATGGAACGGGGAAGATCACGTCAAGATAATCAACGAACGGAAAACGCGCTTCAATCGAAACAAATCCGGTGTTGAAGCCGGTTAATTCATTGACATCGTATCCTCTCAGGTTGTTGTATCCGCCAAGATAAAGATTCGGCGGGTTTGTTCCTCGTATCCCGGAAAGATAGAGCCTGAAAGCCAGGTTGCTTCTCGGGGTTATGCGCCAGTATTTTCTGAAGTCAAAACTTCCCCAGTAATATCTCGAATTGGTCGAGATCCGCTGTGCGACTCCTCCTCCGAATCTCATTCTCGTTCCGAGAAAAGGAGACGTGTAGCCCCAGAGGGAGTTGTCGAACACGTAGTAAAGTGAAGGGGCGATAAAAACCTCGGAAGTCTCACCTGAAAAAAAAGCTTCAGCCTGGAAAGAATCGTAATAATAGTGTTTTCTCTCGATCTGATAGACGTCCATCATCAGATCGAATCTCTGAAATCTGTTGAACGGATACAAAAAAAGTATTTCTCCGCCCAGATACTTGTCTACGTTTATCGTGTCGTCCTTGTACCAGTAGGCGTAACTTTGCTGATAGACGCCAAAACCGACGTCCCATCTTTTGGGCAGATAGTAATAAATCAGATTGAAATTGGATTTCAGAACGTCCTGAGCGAGATCCGTTTGAATCAAAAATCTGTGATTTCCCATGAAATCGCTGAGGTATATTGTAAGAATACCGGCGAATCCATAAAGACTCGAATACGCCATCGAAGCCTGACCCCAATCGGCGCTGATCTCAATACCCGGTTTCTTCCAAAGGAGAGTGTCTTGGGTTCTGTCGACTTCGGTATAGACGTCTATGAACTCCGCGCTGTCTAAAGAAAATTCCAGTTTTTCGAGGGTTTCGAGAGGATTTTGTAAAGTGAATATGTCCCATTTGCCTGATGTGTAAACGCTGAGTACCATCCTGCTTGATTTAGCGTCCATAGAAAAACTCTGTATCTCTCCGGGAAGATTTGTCAGTTGAGTTATCTCGCCGGTTTCGAGATCGCATGAGTAAAGGTTGTTGCCGGGCGTGTAGGATGCGAGAAAAAGCAATCTGGCAGGCGAGTTTTCCGAAGAGGAAGAAAGGCAGGGATTTGACACTGACGAATTGCGCGGGGTCAGTTCCCTGACAGTTCCGTTTTCGAGATCCATTTCGAATACAGCGTAATCGCCATATTCCCATGAATCGTTCTCATTCCTGTCACTGCACCAGTAGAGGTATTTTCCGTCATTCGAGGCAAAGGGATCCTTGTCGTCAAAAATGTCGTCTGTCAGCTTGTGCAGAAGGACGCCTTCCGGGTCCGTCGAGTATATGTCTGTTTTTCCGTTAACGGTGCCGACGAAATAAATTATGTTCTGGTAAGACCAGTAAGGAGATCGCGCGATGTCGAGGTCGAAATCGAGTTTCTTTATCCTTTGTCCCGATTCCGCGTCAATGATCCAGAAAAGATCTCTTCCTTCGCTCAGTGAGGAGAGAATAATCCTGCTTCCGTCAGGCGACCAGGAAGCGTGGCTTGTCAGAATGTGAAGACCTTCGAATTGAGGCGTTCTCTGCCCTCCGACGAGTTTTTTTTCCACTTTGCCTGTCAGAGCAGACATTTTCAGTATGTCCAGATAAACTCCTGCGTCGCTGATGAAGACGACGTCCAGGCCGTCGGGGGAAATTACGGGAGAGAGGTTAATGTAATTAGACTGTTTTTTGGTGTCGGTAAGTCTCACTGAATAATCGTCAATTTCAGCGTAGGAGTTGTAATGGGGCCAGTACAGCGAATAAAGGAATTTTGTCCATTCTTCATTGAACGTTTCGTAGTCTATGTTCAGAGTTTTTTGTATGGCTCTTCTGAGAGAGCCCGTGACTTTTATGTTGTGAAATATTTCTCCGATTTTCTGTCTTCCGTATTTCTGGGCTATGAAATACATGACGGACTGCCCTTCTTTGTATATTATGTATCCGCCGTAATAATCAAGATCGAAAAGGCTGACGAGTTTGTTGGAGAAGACGAGGTCTCTCAAGTACATGTACGATTCGGAATTCCATCCGCTGGATTCAAATTCAGCCGAGCCCTCGAACCACCACAGCGGTACGTCCATGGAATATATTTTCATGAATATGTTGGTGTGGCCGTAGAGTACGTCGTTTTGAAAGGCGTGGGTTATCTCGTGCGTGAGTACGTGCCTGAAATCCGAGAAAGATCCGTTAAAAGGAACGACGACTCTGTTTTTGAGAAATTCGGTGAATCCGCCGACCGATTCCGATATCAGATCGAGAATGACGTTGGTCTGTGAAAAATCGTTGGGGCTTCTGTATATCAGAACAGGTATTTTGACGCTGAAATCGTGATCGAAATTCACGGACATGTCTGAATAAGCGTCTTCGGACACCTGGCAGGCGAAATCGGCTATTTCATCCATGCCCTGATAGTAGAATATCCTGAAATGTTCGGTCTCGGTGACTTTCCAGTCGAAGCTCCTGTACTGAAGTTTATTCTGTCCGAAATACTGAGAGTGAATAGGGATGTGTATAAAGAGAAGCGGTAAAAATACGAAAAATATTTTCGGCGCCGGATATTTATATTTCATTTTTATACCCCATTCTCATGAGCTGGGCCGTGAGAATTTCAAAATCCGTTATTATGTCCTTCTGTCCCATGAGACCGTTCCAGACATCGAGCTGGGAGAACATTGAAAGGAAAGTCTGAGTGTCAAGGGGTTTGACTACTGCAAAAGCGTCCTTGCCCATCGCGATGAAATACCTTATTTCTCCCAAGGGCAGGGATGAAAGATCTTTTATGATGACCGGAGAAATGGCCGCGAGGATCTCTTCCTGCGATTCTGTGTGAAAATAGCTCACAATAGACAGGCCGTCTTTGTCGGCAATTGTCATTCCTTCGACAAAATTGTGCTCTTTTACGAATCTTTCCAGCATGGCGAGGATTTCCTCGGCGTTAGACGATATCGCGTATTCAATCATTTCTTCTCCTTTTTGTCAGTTTATATCACTTATTCATCATATTATCAAACAAGGTGTTCAGTTGAGGAAAAACACGAATATGTCCATAATCAGCGCTATCAGCCAATGTATGAGGGCGCCGGGAAGAACCGAACACGAAAGATAGGAAAGAGCGCCGACAAGCACGCCGCCTATCATCGAGGAATATACTTCTATTTCAGGTTTTCCAAGATGGGCGAAGGAAAAAATTACGGCCTGGACGAAAATAGCGCGCACCGGTCCCATTTTTTTGGCGAGAGAAAACAGCATAAAACCCCTGAAAAAGAATTCCCAAACGTACAGATAATAAAACCACGTCAGGTCAACCGACCAGAAATCCGCGGTGGTTTTTATCATGTGCCTGAACAGGGGATAAGTGGTTATGAAGTCGGGTTTTTTGGAGAAATAAAAAAGAACGGGCGTCATGAGTGCGGTCAGCGACAGTATAAGCGGAAGCCAGAATTTCCATTTTCCTATACCGAGACCCAGAGATCGCAGACTGAATCCTGTGTGCCTGCAGTAGAAAAAAATCACCAATGCGGGGGGCACCGTCACAAAAACGCCTGTTATAAAGGGATACAAAGGGCCTGTAAGAGGCGAATAAGGCGGGAAAAGCCGCTGTCTCAGTTCAGGCAGAAGATCGCCTGAGGCAAGCGGAACAATTGCGGCCGTCATGGCGGCTGTCCAGAAAAGGATGTTTCCGAAGTTTTTCTTTTCCGGGAAAGAGGCCACTGCCAAAGGCAGAAGGAGAAAAAGGAAAGTCGAATAAGTGTAATTGAGAACGAGAGAGCTCCAGTATGGAGCGGATCTGTACATCAGGACGAGGATTATGTAAGTTGATGCCCAGAATATCCAGGCTTCGCGCGTCAGGAAGATCTGGAAAAGAATTTCTTTGATTGATTTTTTCATATTAAGATTTTACGTCGAATAAAAAATCCTTTTTCGCTTTGTGTAAAGAGATATAATATATTTTTCAAGCAATCAAGGGGAAAAGTTATCAACATGGCAATAAACAAGGGAATAAAATGACTGTGAAGGAATTTCAGAAAAATATAAAAGATCTTTTCGGTGAAAGAGACGAAAGGCGCGGTTTTTCAAAGAGCTTCAACCATTTCGTCGAAGAGGTCGGAGAGTTGGCACAGGCGCTGAGAAAGAAAAAACTGGTGGACTGCGAAAACGAATTCGCCGACGTGCTGGCTTGGATGATGACCTGCGCTAATCTCGCAGGAGTGGACGTAGAGAAAGCCGCCGGAAAATATTTAGGCAAGTGTCCTTCCTGCGGCGGGAATCCCTGTTCGTGTCCGGAAGGTGAGGGTTTTTTTGACTTGTAATATCCAGGAAAACGAGGTTTTGCTAAAAAATATCTCTCGGGAAGTCAAAGCTTCCGGAGGAAGGCTTTTCGAAGTCGGAGGAACTGTAAGGGATTCTATTTTGGGTCTGAAAAGGAAAAACTACGAGATGGACGCCGAAGTTTACGGACTCAAGGCGGACGAGCTCGAGAAAATTATGAGGAAATTCGGAAAAGTGGACCTTACGGGAAAATCTTTCGCTGTTTACAGAACCGGCACACTTGAAATATCTTTGCCGAGAAAAGACAGAAGCATTGGAAAAGGGCACAAGGAATTTGAAGTGGAAATCGCTCCCGGGATGTCTTTTCCTGAAGCCTGCAGAAGAAGAGACTTCACCGTAAACAGCATTCTGAAAGACCCTCTGACTTGCGAGATAATAGATCCGCTTGGAGGAGTCAGGGACATCAGAAACGGGATTCTGCGCGCCTGCGACCCAAAGCATTTTGCCGAGGACCCTTTGAGGGCATACAGGGCTATGAGGTTTACGGCTACGCTCGGTTTTCCCATAGAAACCGGAACCATGGAGCTTTGCAGAAGGATTGATGTATCTAACCTGCCGGCAGAGAGGGTGTTCGGAGAGATAAAGAAAATGTTAATAGAGGCCGATTTTCCGGGCAGAGGGCTTTTGACCGCACACTCGCTTTTTCTTCTTTCCCGGGAGCCTGAACTCACTTCGATGGTGGAATGTGCGCAGGACATTTTGTGGCACCCCGAAGGGAGTGTTTTTATTCACACGGTTCTTTCACTCGACGTCGCGGCCACGTTGAGGAAAAACATAAAATCAGACGAAGACAAGCTGGTGCTGATGCTCGCCGTTCTTTTTCACGACATAGGAAAGACCGTAACTTCCAGACAGGCTGAAGAGGGTAAAAAAACCGGCAGAATTATCTCTCCCGGACACCAGCCCCTCGGGGCCAGAATAGCCAGAGATGTCCTCAACAGATGGAGGGCTCCAAAATCGGTCACGGAACGGGTTTCGTCTCTGGTCATGTCGCACCACAGGATATACGACTTGTGGAAATCTCGTGATATTGTGACAAAAGGCGCTTTGAGACGGCTGATGAGTCAGACAGAGCTCGATCTGATGAAGCCCCTTTTTCTTGCCGACAAATACGGAAGAGGCCAGGTTTTGGGGGTTTCGGAAGAAATATCGTGGCTCGAGAATACTGTCGAGGAAATGAAGATTGACAGTGAACAGCTCAAACCCATAGTAATGGGAAGGCATCTTCTTGAACTCGGTGTCGCATCCACGCCTTTTATGGGAAAAATTTTGTCCAGGATTTACGAAGCTCAGCTCGACGGGGATTTCGATTGCCTCGAAGACGGCTTGAAATTTGCGCGGAAACTTTTAGAAGAAGAAACGGAGAAACAGATTTGACCGCGGGAATTTTATTTTTGGCGCTTTCTTCGAGGATTTTTGTTCCGATGGATATGGCTCAGACCAACCACCTTAAAGCTTACGGCGTCGCGTACAGGTCACTGGAGGTGGGACTGGAAGTCGAATGGCTGATAAATTACAGGGGAGGAAGTTTCATATTGGAGGACAATCCGGGAATTGAAGACGACCTCAAACTTTCCGGAGTAGTGTACACGGTTATTTCACCGGAGAAAGAAGCCCTTATTAAATCCGAAATCCAGAGCACGAACGCCGACGTCGTCCTCCTGCTTAAAGCTCCAAAAGTAGCCGTTTATCAGACTCCGACGGCACAGCCATGGGACGACGCGGTCGTCCTCGCGCTCGACTATGCAGGTATCCGTTACGACAGAATATGGGACGCTGAAGTGATCGAAGGAAAGCTTTCCGATTACGAATGGGTCCATCTTCACCACGAGGATTTTACGGGTCAGTACGGAAAGTTCTGGGCTTCGTACAGAAACAACGAGTGGTACATGGATCAGGTCAGACTCAACGAAGAGACGGCCCGGATTCTCGGATTCTCCAAGGTCTGGGAACTCAAGCACGAAGTCGCAAGAAAGCTTTACGAGTACGTCGAAAACGGAGGCTATCTGTTCGCGATGTGCTCGGCTACGGACACGTGGGAAATAGCTTTGGCCGCATACGGCAGGGACATTGTAGCCGAGCCTTTCGACGGAGATCCCGTCGGAACGCTGGCGCCGGACACTTCGAGCTCCCCGGCATTCACCTGTTTTGAGATAATCACTGATCCGAACGTGTACGAACATTCGACGATAGACGTCTCGCAGGAGGCTCATTTGCGCGGAGAAGATGTGTTTTTCGCCCTCTACGAATTCAGCGCGAAGGAGGACCCCGTTCCGACGATGCTCGTCCAGAATCACGTCGGGACAGTCAGGGAGTTTCTCGGTCAATGCACCGGATTCAGGCGTTCATGTGTCAGATCAGAGATAACCGTTCTCGGCGACGTGCCGGGCGCCGACGAGATAAAATATCTCTGCGGCAACATAGGACAGGGCAGTTTCGCATATCTCGGAGGTCACGACCCCGAGGATTTCACTCACTACGTCGGCGATCCCCCGACGAATCTCTCTTTTTTTCCGAACTCGCCCGGCTACAGGCTTATTCTCAACAACGTCCTATTCCCTGCCGCCAAGAAGAAAGAACTGAAGACGTGAAAACATCATATATAATTATGAATTAAATAAAATTTTTTAGTTAATAATATAACTTCCTTGACATATATAAACCTATTGTATTTAATATTCTTTTATCCTTAAAAATAAGGAAAGGAGTGCGCTATGAAGAAAATGTTATTCGTCGTCGCAATTTTCGCGGCAGCGGCAATCACGGCAATGCCGTGGACGGGGAGTAATCTGAGCTCTGGAGTCAGTTTCCTCTCTCCCGATTCGGGAACGCCTGATGCTTACGGATATGTATACGTCAAATCCGGAGACCCGGGCGGTCCGACTTACAACTGGATTGACATATCGACGTCAGGGACTTTAGTGACGGGTCTTATGGACGACAATGTAGTAGGGCCTTTTCCGATCGGTTTTGATTTTCCCTACTATTGGTACACAGTTGATCATGTATACATAGGTTCAAATGGTTACCTGTCATTTTCAAGCAACGCGAACCTTGCTGATCCTTTTCACAATATACCCTTGAGTACACCTCCGAACGATCTTTTGGCAATATTCACCGGAGACCTTGATCATTCTCCGGGAGTCGGATCACCTTCGGTTTACCATTATACATCTGCGACATTGGATACATTCATAGTCACATTTGACAGTGTTGAGGAATGGGCTGTTCCCGGTACTTATCACACTTTCCAGGTCATTCTGACTAAAGCTGACAGTTGCATAACCATGCAGTACGGACCGCAGAATGGAACTTACAACCATTCAGGCTCAGAACACGATATGGCTGGTATAGAAAATAACACAGGAACAATAGGTCTTCAGTATTTCCGCGACGGTGCAGCAGGTGCCGGCGCTGCCAGACCTGTAGATGGAATGGCAGTCGCCTATATACCGCCGGAATCAACTACCCTTCAGATTCACGATGTAGGTATTTCGTACATAGACAATCCCATAACAGGCGGTATTTTCAGGGACAGGGGTTCTGTATATTATCCTGTGGCAGAGATTACAAACTACGGTAATCAGCCTGAAACAAACTTCAACGCTATACTGAGAATATATAATAAAACCGGAGCGACAATTCTGTTCGCTGACACGGTTGCCGTAACGACCACTCTCAATCCCAGCGATGTTTTTGTCTGTAATTTTGATTCTTTCCTCCTTCCCGATATAGACACTACTTACCGGGTTCAGGTCAGAACTTATTTGACCGGCGACATGACCCCCGGCAACGACTCGATAACACTAAGGCTTCAGGCATTTACAGCTCCGGCCTGGTTTAATTACGGAAACGACACAATACCGGCTTCCGGATCTTCATGGAACGGAGATTCATCCGGATACGGCAACATGTACGAACCCCCGAATTATCCCTTCACTATAGATTCAGTAGGATTCTTCCCGGCTTCTGTTGATGCAAACGGTGATGTCGAACTGATTATTATGGACGACGATGGAACCGACGGCGGACCTGGAACAATACTGTTTTCGACGAGATTACCTGTGACGACTGCACAAGCCGGATTGTGGTTCAAAGCGCCGGTCAGCCCTGCAGTCGTAATAAACGACGGAGCTTTTTACGTCGGTCAGATCACTGTAAATCAAACCACTTTTTCGACAGGAACCAGCGCAGTTCCTCCGGGAGCCGTAAGCAGAAGAGCTTACGAGTTTACCGGATCATGGGCACCTTCCAGAGAGTCTTCCACGCAGGATGTCTGGGTAGCCTGTTTTGGAACGTGGACTTCGGTCGGCGTAGACGAGATCGGAATAACCGTTCCTTCTCAGTTCAGGCTCGCATGTCCGACTTTTGTCACAGCGAAATCTGTTTTCAGCCTTTCTGTCGTTACCGAATCCGACGTTTCAGTTTCACTGTTCGACGTGTCGGGAAGAAATGTAAGAAATATCTTCTCAGGAACACTTTCAGCGGGAAATCACAGTCTCGGATTTAACTCTGAAGATATTTCATCAGGTCTCTACTTCCTCAGAGCGACTGTAAACGGAACAGAAAGATCATTGAAGGTCAATATTGTCAGATAAATTTTAACGATAGTTAAAATTACATTTGACATAGCAAAATGAATTAGAAAAGATAATCTCTGTACGAGATGAAAAAAGGGGGCTTTGGCCCCCTTTTTTTTGTGAAAAATTGCATCAGACCGGTAAAAGTGCCAAAAAAATAATTGCACTTACAATATTGAATGAACTCGTTTAAAATCGGTTGAGAGTTTCGAAAGGAGTCTGATGGCAGATAAAGCTGAAAATGTCCTTGACGAAGTAGAGACTCTTTCATCTGATGAGGGAAAGGTCACTTTTCTCCTCAAAAAAGCAAGAGAATTTTTCGACAAATACGAAATAGTTCCTTCATTCAACTGCGCTCTGACTGCCCTTGAGATATGTGAAAAAAAAGGCATAGACGGGAAAAAAAGCAAGGCTCTTCTGCGTCTCGGTTTTCTTTGCTTTCAGATGTCTGATTTCGACAAGGCCCTCGAATATTTTCACAAAGTCGCCCAGACGGAAACGGACACTGATCCCCTGACCAGTTCATACGAAGGAATAGGCATTGTCTTTGCCAAGATGAATATGAGGGAAAAAGCGCTGACATATATGAAAAAATCCCTTGAAATAAGAGAAAAGGAAAATGTAGACAAATGGATTCAGCAGAGCTGTAACAACATAGCAAACGTCTACAGAAGCTTCGGCGAATTCAAGAAAGGTCTCGAATACCTGGAACGGGCGAGGACAATCGCGGAAAAGACGGGCGACAAAAGAGCGCTTTCATTTATTTTCAACAACATCGGAGAGATATACAGGGAAACTGGGAATCTCGACGAAGCCCTGACATTTTACGAAAAAGCTCTATCATTAAAGCATGAGTTAGGAGACAGAAACGGGGAGGCTCCTGCGATTTTTAATATTGGCCTTGTGATGAAAGAAAAAGGGGATGTTGAAAAATCTTTAGAATACGCAAAAGAGGCTTTTGACATTTATTTTTCCACGGAAAACAATTTGGGGCAGATGAATTCGGCAAAAATACTTTCGGAGTTATTTGAGACAAAAGGAGATTTGCAAAACGCTCTTTATTTCAGCCGGGTCCGCGCTGAAAAAATGGAAGCCATTTTCAACGAGGAAAAAACCGCGAAAATAGCTGAAATGGACGCAAGATTCGAAGTTAGGGTCAAGGAAAGGGAAGCGGAAATATATAAAATGAAAAATGAAGAACTGGCGAGTGCTTACGCGAAAATAGAAAACCAGAATGCGGAACTCGCCAAAAAAAACGAAGAACTGCTCGCTATAAACATGTCCAAAGACACAATACTGAGAGTGGTCTCTCACGACCTCAAAGGTACTATAGGATCCATTCTGCCTCTGTCGCAGATGTTGTCCCTGCAGCAGAAACTCAACGATGAGGTTGAAGAGACGATCAATGTAATCAATCATTACGTAACAAGGGCTCTCGTTCTTGTCGATGACATACTTGAAGTCAACAAAATCGAAAGCGAGGATTTTTCGCTCGATCTTCAGAAACTTGACATATCCGGCCTGATAACGGAATTTTCAGGAGATTTTAGGAGATTGTCACAGAAAAAAGGCGTCGACTTTGAATGGATAAACGAATCCGGAGAATGTATTTGCCGCGTCGATTTCAACAGATTCTGGCAGATTATGCAGAATCTTTTCTCGAACGCTCTCAAATTCACGAGCAAAGGCGGAAAAATATCAGTGACATTGAGAAAAGAGAATGCTGATCATTCAGAATCGGCCGTCGTTTCCGTAGCCGACGACGGAATAGGGATTCCCGATGACATGAAAAAAAAAATATTCGACAAATTCACCGAAGCGAGGAGATTGGGAACAAACGGAGAACAGACGACAGGCCTCGGTCTTTCAATAGTCAAAAGACTGGTCGAACTTCACGGAGGAAACATAAGTGTTTCATCCGAAGGATGTGCCGGAAGTGTTTTCACTTTCCGGCTTCCCGTCTGCGGTTGAATTTTTTTCGAGAAACTTTTCAAGTTTTCTTCTTTGCAGAATCCAGTAGAAATCTTTGTAGTTTTCAGGAGGCTCTTCTATTATTCTTGTGAAAAATTCGCGTGACAGTTCCGCGTATTTACTGGAACCTGTGATTTCCCATATTTTCAAGTAAAAAGACGCCTTGACAGACTTTTCCTTTATTTTTTCCGCTTCATTTTCCATTGAGATTATCGCATGTTTTTCACCCGTAGTGAGGTAAAAAATTCTCAATTTTCCGAAGGCGTATTTTTCCCAGTCACAGGAGTGAAGTTTTCGGTGTATTAAATTTATCCTTTCCAGAAGTTTTTCCGCTGCCTCGAAATCTTTAAGCCCGAGAATTGTTTCGAATTTGTCCATGAGTATCCTCAGGAGCAGTTCTTCCATCGGCGTGTTTTCTACCATTCTTTCTGCTCTTTCTATGTAACCGAGGGATTTTGTGAAATTACCCGAGAATCTGAAGTAAGCCGACAGGTTTCCAAGAGCGTTAACTGAAGCCATTTTGTGTCCTTTTTCAACAGCCATGTCGAGGGACCGGTTGAAGCAATCGAGTGCGGATTCGTCATCTCCTTTCAGTTGATAAATTATAGCAATGTTATTCAGTTCATTCATCAGCGCCGGCTTGTCACCGAACTTTTGTGAAAGAGACATCGCTTTTTGATAGTATTCGAAGCTTTTTTCGACGTCGAGGAAAAGTTCCTGGTATGAAAGAGCGATGTTTGAGTAGATTATCTCTTCATTTTTTATGTCTCCGATTTCTTCGGCGATTTTCAGACCTTCAAAAAGATAATCCAGCACTTTGTCGAATCCGAGTTCATTGCCGCAGAATATTGCTATGTCCGACAGCAGGTGTGATTCCGATTTTTTGTCTTTCAGTCTGCGGGAAAGATCGAGGGCTTTTTCAAAATATTCAAACGCTTTTTTTATATTTTCCTTGCTGTGCCAATAAAAAGCGGTGGCTTTGAGGATGTCCATTTCGAAATCCTCGTCTTTAAATGTCGCCAGATATTTTTTGGCCTGTTTAATATAAGACATGTTTTTGTCGAGTTTGAAAAGTCTTTGAGTGATCTCTATCAAACGGAGAAGGCATTTCGGCAGAAAATCGTTTTCGCGGCTTTTTGTGATTTCCGAAAGAATTTTTTCTCCGAAAATCTCCGCTTCGTTGAGATTTCCATCCAAAAGCATCAGTTTTGTTTTTTCTATTGAGTTTGAGATTTTTTCTTTTCCCGGAGGAAGATATTTGTCGAGAGCGTCGCAAAACCGCAGTGCATCACTTGTTGCGAAGTTATTTTCAGCTTTTTCAATCGCTTTTTTCAAAAAAAAGGGCGCTTTTTCCGAGTCCATAGCCATATCGTAGTGATGGGCAATTATACCCGGATCGGATTCCCGCCTGTCCCCGGGCAAATTTTCGTAAATTCTCGCGGCTCTGGCATGATGCGCCCTCAGGTCGCTTTTTAACTGCATATCGTAAACCGAGTCCCTTATGAGTGCGTGCGTGAACTCGAATTTCCGTCCTCCGATATTTCTCCATACATTTGTCCGGAGTCCATCGGCAATAACATTTTCGAGAGGTCTTTCCAGATCCATGGAGGCCAGGATATCAGATGAAAATTCTCTTCCGAGGACGGAAGCTTTCAAAACGGCATTTTTCAGGAATTTTTCAAATCTGTCCACCCTGGAGACGATAATTGTCCGGACGTCTGACGGTATGAAATCCGTGCCCTCTGAAAATCTGAAATCATCGGACAAAATTTTATTTTCAGTCAGAAAACTCACTGTCTGCTGAATGAAGAAGGGATTGCCCTCGGATTTGTCGTGTATTCTGTCGAGTGTAGACAGCGGGACTTCGTCAGAGCCGAGAAGTTCGCGGACGAGTTCGTATGAATCACTGCGGGAAAACGGTTCGAGCATAATTTGTGTCACCCGACCCGGCAGGTCCTGCATGAAAGATCTTTCAACAATTTCATCAATCGGGCGCTGAGCCGTTATTACGACGAGAGGTAAGTTCAGGGTGTTTGAACAAATATCCTTGAGAAGAACCTTCGAATCTTCGTCAATCCAGTGAAGGTCGTCTATGAAAACCGCCGTCGGATTATTTTGGGACATCGACTTTATGAGCGATTTGACATAATAGACGGTTTCATCTTTTTTATTCTTCGGATTGAGAGAGTCGAGAAAAGAGTCTTTTGGGTTCAGTCCCGCGAGAGTTGCAAAATAATAGACGATTATATCATGTTCTCTCTTGTCGCGGATTTCGCCGCTCATCATAATTTTTTTTGTCTTTTCCCTTATCGATTCAAGAGTATTTTCGGAATTCGCATTTTTTGATATGGAAAAAAAATCCTTGATGAAATGAGAAGCGGGATTCAGAGAAGATCTGAATATCTGATCGCAGGGCATGAATATCCAAGTGAAGGAAGGATGAAGCGACGCCAGCTCCTCTATAAAAAAGCTTTTTCCTGTCCCCGCGTCTCCTTTCAGCATCAATACTCCTCCGGCGCCTTCCTTTGCCTTCGTTAAAAGGTCAGATGCGGCTCTGAGCTGTTTCTGTCTTCCGACTATTTTCCCGCCTTTACGAACGCGGGATCTTTCTTCTCTGTCATCACTCAGCAGATAGACAGGAACCGGTTCTTCGAAACCTTTCAAGGTGGCGTTTTTCAGGAATTCCGCAGAGAACCCGTCTTTAATTTTACCGAAGACCTCCTTATCTATGAGAATTCTGGGCTCCCGGGGCAGGTTTTCGTCCTTGAGCGACATTAGTCTCGCTGCGAGATTAACTTTTTCACCCTGACAGGTGTATTCTGCTCTTTCTTCGCTTCCTGTGAAACCGGCGAAGCACATTCCGAAAGAAATTCCGGCGCAAATCATAAAATCCGGTATTTTCGAGACGGAAAGCGCCATTTTTGAAGCTCTTTCGCAGAGCAGTTCTTTACCGGAGGGTGCGCCGAAAAAAGCGAGAACGAAACCGCCTTTGTCGCCGTAACTCACTCTGTTGAAATATCCTCCGGTCTTCGCGACGAGGCTTATTGTTTTTGATATGTTATCGGAAGTAAAAGGAGTGTCTTTGAAAGAAAAAAAAACGCTTACTACCTCTCTGAACTCGCCTTTAACCGTAGTCTCTAAAATTCCGGCAGGGAAGAAACTTTTAGCAACAGAAAAAGCGGTCTTTTTTTGATGAAGCCTGTTTTTTGTGGGAGAAACTTTACAAAGCGTTGAAAAGACGCCGTTTTCTGTTTGATGAAACATCCTGCGGTCTTTGAAAGAAGCCGCGAAAAAACCGTCTGCGGCGACAGAGTTTTTTTTGCAGAAACTCTGGATTTTTGCCGCCGAATCTATCGGAGGCCCTTTGAAATAATACGAGTTCTGAAATGGATTTTCAATTATGCCCCAGTTGATTTCACCGAGGGAAAGACCGGTTTTGACTGATAGAGTGAATACGCCTGACGATGTCTTTTTTATTCCTGACTCTTCGAACAGTTTCGTGATTTCCTGCGCGCAAAAAAGAGCTCTCGATGTAAAATCGTCTGAAGAGGAATCGAAAACGGCGTAGAAAGCGTCTCCTCCGAAAACCGTCACGAATCCGCCTGAGGAACTGACGATAGAAAGAGCCGGGGTAAAAACGTCGTTTATGGTAAGGGTGAGTACTTCTATACCTTCGGTGCCTTTTTCCATGAGGGTTTTAGTCATCTCCGTGAATCCCGATATGTCTGCGAAAATGACTGCACCGTCAAATTTGCCGCATTTAACTCCGTTGGAATAATTTGCCGCTATGAATTGAGGGATCAAATCGCGCATAGGATTATGTATAGTTAACGGGCCTGGCTTGTCAACAGAAAGCAAAGAGTTGTTGAAAAAAGACATTCGATGTTATAGAATCCTTTTGCTCAAATCAGGCGAAAATATGGACGAAATTGTAATTTCCAAACTGGCGGCAAACCGTTTTTTCAGAAACGTAGCCGCAAATGACATAAAAAAGATACCCGAGGAATTTTTTACAATAACGGATTTCGAACCTAACGAGACCATTATTCAGGAAAATTCAAAAGCCGGAAATCTTTATCTCATTCTTCAAGGCCAGGTAAAGGTCGCCAAATCAATGTCCGACGACAAGGAAGTTCACATAGCTCACAGGGAAGAAGGTGAAATATTCGGAGAGCTGGGTGTTCTGGGTCACGACAAGACAACTTCTGCCAGTGTTTACGCGGTTTCAGACACAAAAATAGCCGTCATAGAACCCAGGGAACTTTCGAAGATATTCGAAGTTCTTCCGAAAACGTATTCGAACATCGTAGATGAGATAATCGAGAAATTGAGAAGATCCGACGGTGTCAGCGTACTGACTCTCGGATATCTAAAAAAGATAAAAGACCTGTACAAACAGCTGGAAAACGCTAAACTTGAACTGGAGAAAAGAAACGAAGATCTTAAAAACATCAACGAGAAAATCGAAAACCTTAACTCGGAGCTTCAGAAAAAGAATGCTGAACTTTACAGGACGGCTATAACTGACAGGCTCACAGGCATCCATAACAGGGCTTACGTAATGGACTCCCTCGAAAAGGAATTCAGCAGAACCAAAAGGCACGGCTCCCCTCTGTCCTGCGTGATGATAGACATTGACGATTTCAAAAAGTGCAACGATGAATACGGCCATCTCGTCGGCGACGAAGTACTCAAAAAAATTGCCGGCGTCATTTTTGACGGGATAAGAAAAGAAGACACGGCCGGCCGTTTCGGTGGAGAGGAGTTTCTCGTTTTGCTTCCTAATACGGACGAAGATCAGGCGAAACGAATCGCCGAGAAAATAAGAAAAAAAATATCAGAAATCGAATTCAAAACAGGAAGCACGAATTTTAAGAAAACAATAAGCCTCGGAGTTGCCGAAGCTTCAAAGATAGGCGGGATAAAGAATGAAGACGAATTGCTGTTTTATGCCGATAAAGCGATGTATGAAGCAAAAAGACGCGGGAAAAACCGCACTGTTTTGTTTTCTGAAACCGCCTGATTCTGAGACCGGGAGAATTTCCTGATAATATTTACAGAAGAAGAAATTAGTGTCTGTGTCGCTCGTGCTCTGGAGGAGGACGTGGGCACAGGCGATGTGACGACGGAAGCCGTAGTAGAAGATGACATAATCGCCTCTGCTGTTATTATTACTCGCGAGAAGGGGATAGTGGCCGGTTTGGATTTTGCCAGAGAAACATTCAGGATGCTGGACCCAAAGTGTTTTTTTGAAATGAAAAAAACCGACGGTGAAAAAATAAAAAAAGGAGACGTTTTAATCGGAATAAAAGGAAAACTGAAAGCGATCTTGACGGGAGAGAGAGTGGCTCTGAATTATCTTCAGAGAATGTCCGGGATAGCTACAATCACCGGAAAATTTGTTGGCCTGGCGACGGGGAAAACAAGAATCTTGGACACCAGAAAAACTTGTCCCGGTTCCAGGAAAATCGAGAAATACAGCGTTTTCAAAGGCGGCGGCATGAACCACCGGTTCGGGCTATACGACATGGCGCTCATAAAAGACAATCACATAGCCGTATGCGGTTCGGACGTGTCTTCCGCTATCGCAAAAGTAAAAAAACGCTTTCCGGGAAAATTCGTCGAAGTCGAAGTCGACAGTCTCGAGCAAATCTCGGCCGCCCTCGGGGCAGGCGTGAACAGGATAATGCTCGACAACATGACGCTGAGGGATATCGAAAAAGCCGTGAAAATAATCGGCGGAAGATGTGAAATTGAAGTCTCGGGAAAAATGAACGAGAAAAAAGTGAGAGCCGTCTCGGCTCTTGGAGTGGATTTCATTTCAGTGGGAAAACTAACCCACTCATACAAATCGCTCGATATAGCCCTCGATATAGTGAAAAAAGGAGCTGAAAATGGATGAGACAAAGAGAAAAGGACCTGGATCGAGAGGATCCGCGCACGATGTGGAAGTTAACACGGATAATTTTACGAAGACCGAAGTGAAAGTAGAAAGACCCAAAGACACAGAAATCCCAGTGATGGCTAAAGAAATGGAAAAGCAGGCAAACGATGCGGTCCAAAATAAAGGCGAACAGCAGAGCAAGCCGATCGAAAGCAGAGAGCATTCAATTTCCATAGAGAATAAAAACAGACAGTCGAAGAATTATCCAAAGAAAAATTCTTACGGAGATTCAAAAAGATTTTCCGGAAACGGCGAAGCGAAATTCAAATACGGAGACAACAGGCAGGCTTCACAGCAGTTCAAAAAACCTAAAAAAGATTTTTCAAAAAGCGGCGACAGATTTGAAAGACCGAGCAGGTTCGACGACCACAGAAAGCAAAACACCGGAGACCTGACCAGGGAAATTGAAGCCCTGAAAAAAAAATATTTTGAACAGCAAAACCTGATATCTGATATTGCCAAACAGAAAAATGACATAAAACCGCTGATAGCATCCATAGTGGCGCTCATAGCTTCAATTATTGCCGTTTTCATGTCGGTCCTGCCGTTTTTCAGGCAATGATGCCGCGGAGCCAGGGATGTCCCTTAGAATTGCCGTCCTGATTTCAGGCAAGGGATCGAACATGCTGGCTCTCAAGGAAGCATGCGACGCCGGAGGAATTGACGGCAGGATAATCTGCGTCGTCTCAAACAGGTCGACGGCCAAAGGAATTGAAGCCGCGAGAGATAACGGGACGCCGGTCTTTATCTTTTCGAGGAACAATTATCCAAAGAAGAGATATTTTTACATGTCGCAGCTTTTTAACAGTCTAAAAATCAACTTTGTCGTGTTGGCCGGATACGACGAACTCGTAAAGTGTCCTCTTCTTTCGGATTTCAAAGGCAGGATTTTAAACATTCATCCCGCGCCGCTTCCTCAGTTCGGAGGGAAAGGCATGTATGGACTGGAAGTTCATCGTGCCGTAATAAAGAGCAAAACAAAAATATCCGGCCCCACGATACACATTGTTGATGAAGATTACGATTCGGGAAGGACTTTGGCTTACGAACCCGTGCCGGTATTGAAAGACGACACTCCCGAAACTCTCGCCCAAAAAGTACTCACTGTCGAACACAGATTATATCCGGAAATTGTCGGAAAGATAAGCAGGGGCGAGATCGGACTCCGGTAAAATACGATGCTTCCTCAGATAAACCTGCACGTGCACACCAATTATTCGGACGGATTGACAAGTCCTGAAGAAACCGTGTCCGAATGCTGTAAATCCGGCCTGAAAATCGTAGCGATAACAGACCACGACACGGTAGAGGGCGTGTCATGCGCAAAGAAAAAAGGCGAGGAGCTCGGAGTAGAGGTTATAAGCGGCGTAGAGTTGAGCCTGGAAGTCGGCGACAAGGCCACTTGCCATCTTTTGGGTTATCTTTTCAACCAGGACGACCTTCTTTTAAGAAATAAATTGAAAAAAATATCTCTTTCAAGAGAAGACAGGAACCGCGAGATTTTGAGCAAGCTGAGAGAAGCCGGACTTGACATGGACTACAGCGAGATTGTCAGAGCCGCTGGAAAAACAGTGAATATAGGACGCCTCCACATAGCTGAGGCGATGCTCGCCAGAGGTTTTGTAAAAAACCATCACGAAGCTTTTGTAAAATACATAGCCAAAGGCAGAAAAGCTTACGCTCCGAGATACAGATCCGGGATAAAGGAGGGCATAGAGATGATTCACGGATCCGGCGGAGTGGCAGTTCTTGCTCACCCGGGTGAAGGATATACGTCCAGAGAGGTTTATCAGGAAATATTTATTTCACTGGTAGACAACGGCCTCGACGGCATAGAGGTCTATTATCCTTCGCACACTCACATCCAGATATTCGAATATTCCAGGCAGGCAAAAGACTTTGGATTGATTATGACCGCCGGAACTGATTATCACGGCATTTCGGGAAGAGATATGTTGAAATTCAATTACGACATTGATTATAATATCATTGAAAAGTTGAAAGAAAGAGGAGGAATCTATGCTCATGCCGGGGATGAGAAAAACGCTCGTGATGACAAAAACTTCAAAGATAGTGGGATGGATTGACGAAAATTTCGTAAGAAGCATCGATAAAGGTTTTTTGCTCAATGGGTCCAACGTCGGGCGTAAAGATTTTCTTAATTTTTACGGTTCTCCTCACGGAGGAGACGTGGAAGTGTCGGAACTTGTCGTCGAGGGAGAAAGCAGATGGGACAATCCCCCTTTGAGAGTATACACGAGTTATCAGATTCCGGCGGCAGACATCATATTTCTTTTCGATCTCAAACCCATGATTCCTACCGGCAACAAACCGGAAAAAAGGATCGTCGAGGAAAGAGCTCATCTCGCCACAGTGATGGTCAGAATAAACGATTTCGGAGTGACTGTAAAAGGAAAAACTTACCTTCACAAGACTGCGTACGACCAGAGGATTATCCGCATAGAAGCGAAAGACAATAAGTGGTTCATTCTTCAGTTCCCTGAATTTCCGGAAGGTTATTCTAACAGATTCAACAAAACCATCGGTCTGACTAAAATTGCCGAATCCGAAGGGTACCATTTAGACCACATGCTGTTCAACATGAACAACGTGGCTGTTTCAATTTAGGCAGGATAAATGTTCACTATATTTTTTTCATGTCTGATTTCCGCTGTCACGATACCGGAAGGAGCAAGCCTAACAGGATTGTCCGTGTTCAAAGGCACGAAGATAGACACTTTCGACCTGACTTACATGACGACAATAAACTCAGGAAGAATTTCAGGCAACATGATAATAGCAAGATGCGAGGGCGAATATCTCGAAAGAACAGGTGTTCTTTACGGGATGAGCGGCAGTCCCGTTTATTACCAGGGTGAACTCATAGGCGCCATTTCAGCTGCATGGCAGGACAGCAGAGAACCGATAGCGGGAATAACACCTATAGACGAGATGCTGGAAGATGTCAGGTTCGGACTGTCGGGATTTACGGAAAGCGAGAGGCTTAAAAACTATGAAGTGTGCCTGATGAGTTCAGGGCTGTCAGCTGCAGCTGAAATCCTTCTCGAGAGCAATCTTCCCGGGAATTTTACACTGACTGAAGGCTCGCGCCAGATACAGGAAGAGACTGAAATAACTCCCGGCGGCGTCCTGAGCGTAATTCTCGCCGGCGGAGACGCCACGGTAGCCGCCACGGGAACGGTTACCCTTGTAAATGGAGACACGGTGATCGGCTTCGGGCACCCATTTCTCGGAGAAGGAGCGTGCAGATACCCTATGGCGGGAGGTTTTGTCAATACCGTAATGCCGCTCACGACACTCGGTTTCAAAATGACTTCGCCGACAGCCGTGATCGGAACTCTGACAAGCGACGTATCGACTGGAGTGTCAGGAATAATAGGACCAGTGCCTGAGATCACGCCTGTAAAAGTGACGGTCACTTCAGAAGGGACGGAAAAAAAATACGAATTCTGGGTTTGCAGAAGCGCTTTGTTCACGCCCGTTCTCATTCCAGTGCTAGCTTTGAGCGCCGTTCAGACCAGTTCATTGTACAGTTACGGAGGATTTTGCGACATTAACACAAATATTTATCTTCCACGGGAGCAAAAACTTACGCTTTCCAATTCATACAACGGCATAAATGCTGTCAACGAAAGCTGGTCATACGGCATGATGCTTACATTGAATGTCCTGTCGTCCAACACATACAGCATGATTTATCCTGATTCTGTAGATATAACTGTACACAATTACAGAGAACCAAGAACGGCGAAAATTAACGATTTAATGCTGAGTTCATCGAGAATCCGGGAAGGGGAAACTTTTTCAGTGACGGTCTCCCTAATTTTGGACGATTCCAGGACACAAGTCCTGAGCGTGGATATGGCGGCAGAGGGAATATTGGCTCCGGACACTCTTGGAATAATCGCCTGCGACGCCATGAATCTTTCCCTGTTTTTCTCAATGGAAAATCCTCTATGGGTGGATTACAGGAGTTTTGACGGGCTTTTGGAAGCCATAAAAAAAATTCCTTCTAACAACAAGATTTATATCGTTCTTTATGAAAAGCAGACTGATATGGCTTTCGGAGAGGAATCTTTCGAAAAAACGCCGGTGTCGGTCATGAGCGTTCTGAAATACGGAAACATAAACGCGATACCTGACTTTACGGCTCTGAACGTAATAAATTTCCTCGAAATTGAGGTGAACTCTGTCGTAAGCGGAGCAGTCGTCAACAGGATCGTAGTGGAGGGAAGATGAAGATTCGATTTATTGCCGCAGGTTTGATATTTATTTTTCATGGTGCTTTTGCAGGCAAAACCCAGAATTGGATCATCAATTCTTATTCGGATTTTACACCCGGAAAGTTTGAAAATGTTCTACTGAACTACAACGGCACTATAAGCGTTTCGCGTGAGATAAATAAATTACTCCAGATGAACGTCGTTTACGGCTGGCGTATGGTGGAATGCAGGGGAAAGTATTACATCTCTTCAGCTTCGCCGGCAGCCGTTTTCGCATGCAACGGGAACGGCAGCGACCTGGACACAGTGGTTCAATATGAAAGCGGGGGAGTGTTCGGGATCTGCACAGACGGAAAAGACGTTTATGCGGCAGTGTCTCCCCGTGGCGAGATATTGCGGATCAGAGGAAATGAGGCAGAGATAATTTTTAAAAGGGATTCAATGTCTGTTTGGGACATGATATGCGTTGAAAACGGCAAACTCGCTTTAGCCACTTCCACCGGTGGAAAAATCTTTTTACTGTCTGTGGAGGGAATTCTCCTGGACAGTGTCGAGACCGGCGACAAAGCTGCAGTGTGCCTCGCAGTCAGCGGCGACACTCTTTACGCGGGAACATCTGGAAAGGGCTTTCTTTTTGCTTATTCGCTTTCGTCAGCTACGGCGTATGCCGCAGCTGATCCGGAGGGATCGGAAGTGAACAGCATCTGTACGTTCGGAAATTTTATAGTCTATTCGTCAATATCCGGAAATATAGACATAACCGGTCTTACATCTTTAAGGCTGACTGTGGACCCTTACTTCAACGTTCCACCGTCTTCCGCTGAAATCGTTTCGCGTGTTTTTAAATATCAAGACGGAAGATCTGAAGCGCTTTTCGCTTCGCCCAACCCTCCTGTGACATCGCTTTTCTGGATTTCTGAAAAAGAGATATGCGCTATAGGATCTCCGGACGGGACTGTGCTTATTTTCGACACTGAAAAAAACGAACTGAGTTCTTTCAGGGCTCCGGAAGAGAGAATTTTTACCGCCTGGGCCGGATCCGTTCACAGCGGACCAATGCTTCTCGGAACAAACCCGCTGACGTTATTCAGAATGAGTCAAAACCGTTCCGGCGAAGGAATTTACACGACTCAGACTCTCGACGCGGGAGATTTTCCCGTGTGGGGAGAATTTTTGTGGACTGGAGAAGGTAATGTGAGAATCCAGGCGAGAACAGGAAACACGGCTTCTCCTGACGCTATGTGGTCGGATTGGACCAGAGAAACAACGGATTTCGGTTCCGTGAAAGACGAATTGCCGCCCGGAGAGAGGATCCAATTCAGAGTGCTCTTTGACGGTTACGTAGAGAAATTCGAATTTCTCTATTCCTCCGGGAACAGGAAACCGGAACTCCAGAGACCTGTTGTATTTGCTCCGGGTTCGGCTTCCTACGGTGTCTCGCAGACAGTGCCGGAATTAAGGGTAAATTCTCTTGGCGACGCCGAAAGACGAATGATGAATCTGGGGGGATGGCAGACGCCTCAAAATCCTGTTTCGATACAACCGACACATCAGGGGGTATCTTTTGAAGCGAGCGATCCTGACGGTGACAGCATTACATACGAGGTTTTTATAAGAGATAAAAACAGAACGGACTGGATGAAAATAGGATGGCAGTTAAAAGAAAAACACTTCGCTTTCAACCGGTTGTTTTTTGCAGACGGAGAATATATTCTCAGGGTAATAGCCTCGGACAGCTTGTCCAATTCCGCCGGCTCTTTTTTATGCGACACGGCCTTTACGGAAACATTCACGATTGACAATACCGGACCTCAGATAGTATCATTTTCGACTTCAGCGACTGCGGCGAATTTTTCGGCGGCAGATTCAAGGTCGAGGATAGTAAATGTCTCGTTCAGTTTTGACGGAATAAACTGGACGGAAGTTGAACCTGAAGACGGAGTGTTCGACTCGAAGACTGAGAATTTTCATGTGACGCTCACGGGTGTTGCGGACAGAGTCATCATGATAAAAGCGATAGATTCGCATTTCAATCAGTCCTACGCTTACTTCGGATTGTGAAAGTACTTGTCTGTCCGGGAAGCTTCAAAGGATCTTTAGGAGCTGTAAAAGCTTGCAGGATTATATCCGCTGAGTTCGTAAAATATTTTTCGACGATAGAACTTCCACTCGCTGACGGAGGAGACGGGACTCTGGAGGCCGTGAAATATTTTTCCGGAGGGGTTACAAAAAGAGTCCGGACATTCGATCCTTTCGGGAAACCCATCGAAACTGAATTTTTAATGCTCGATAAAAAAACAGCCCTCGTTGAACTTGCCCTTTCATCGGGTCTGAAACTGGTAGACCCGACTTCGAAACCCGCACTTTTCGGCAGCACATATGGAACCGGTGTAGTAATAAAAAAAGCTTTGGAAGCTGGAGCCGGAAAAATATATCTTTGTGCGGGAGGATCTGCGACGGCAGACGGAGGAACGGGGATCATGGAAGCCCTTGGCGCCGGGTTTTTTGATTCGAGGGGGAAAAAAATCAAGTCAAGAGGAGCCGATCTGATGCGTCTCCGAAGAATTGACACAGCAAATATATTCTCTTGCGCCCTCAAAGCCGAGTTTATCGTTCTCTGCGACGTCAAAAATCCGCTGTTGGGAGAAAAGGGCGGTGTGGAGGTGTTTTCGAGACAAAAAGGGGCGACGGATGAAGAGGTTGAATTTCTAAAAAAATCATTCAAAAACTTCAGGCAAGTGTTATTAAAAAAAACCGGCAAAGACGCTGGAAAGATAAAACACGGAGGAGCCGCCGGTGGAGTTCCCTCATTAATGAAAGTTTTGTTCGACAGCAGAACTGTCAGCGGAGCAGAATACGTAGCTTCTTTGGCTTCATTTGAAAAAAGACTGTCTGAATGCTTTCTCGCCGTGACGGGAGAAGGAAAAGTCGACACAACTTCCGGTTCCGGAAAAATAACCGGTTTCGTGGCGAAAAAAGCCTCCGTTGCAGGCGTCTCTGTTCTGACGCTGACAGGTTGGATTGACGCCCGCTTGAAAGGGTCACAAGTGATATCCATTTTGCCGGGGCCAATGAATCTCGATGAAGCTTTGAAATCCGCGGAGAACAATCTTGCGAGGACGGCACGGGAAATGGCTGAAATTGTTTTTGAAATTGTAAAAAAAGGACAAGTCAAGTGTTTGAAAACCTGACAAAAAACTTTTCTGAAGTATTCGCAAAACTGAAAAGAAGAGGACATCTAACGGAAAAGGATGTTGACGAAATCCTCAGGGAAATAAGAAGAATATTGCTGGAAGCAGACGTAAATTATAAGATTGCCCGCGATTTTTGTGAAAACATCAGAACAAAAGCTGTCGGAGAAAAAGTTCTAAAAAGTATTTCTCCCGGTGATGTAGTCGCAAAAATTGTCTTCGACGAAATAAGGATCATGCTCGGAAGCTCAAAACAGGAACTGCGTTTGAGCGGAAATCCTCCTCTGATTATGCTTGTCGGACTGCAGGGCAGCGGCAAAACGACAACATGCGCAAAACTCGGTTTGTTTCTGAAAAACAAAGGAATAGACCCTCTCCTCTCCGCTTGTGATGTGAAAAGACCCGCTGCTTCTCAACAGCTCGAAGTGCTCTGCGCGAAATATGGCTTGTCCTTCTCGCCAGTAAACACAGAAAGCGCAATGAAAAGCGTCGAAGTCGCGATATCCGAAGCGCGAAAAAATATGAAAGGAGCGGTCCTGCTCGACACGGCCGGAAGACTGCACATAGACGAAGAAATGATAGAGGAACTCGCGGACATTAAAGACAAATTCAAGCCGCATGAAGTACTACTCGTGGTGGACGCCATGACTGGTCAAGACGCCCTGCAAGTAGCAGAATCCTTCGACAAAAAAGTCGGCATCACAGGAATTGTGCTGACAAAACTTGACGGAGACGCGCGAGGCGGCGCAGCTCTCAGCATGAAAATAGCAACGGGAGCGCCTGTGAAATTCGTAGGGACAGGGGAAAAGGCCGAAGAATTATCTGAGTTTTTCCCCGAAAGAATGGCTTCCAGAATAACCGGCATGGGAGACATAGCCTCGCTGGTAGAAAAAGCCAGGGAAGCGTCGGACCAGGTCGAAGCGGAAAAGATGGCAAAAAAAATGGCGGATCTTTCTTTTACTCTGGAGGATTTTGTCTACCAACTCAGAACTCTGAAAAAAATGGGACCTCTCGAAAACCTTCTGTCTATGCTGCCGGGCACTGCCGTCCAGAACGTGAAAATTGACGAAAAAGAAATAAACAAAATCGAAGCCCTGATTTTTTCAATGACTCCCGGAGAAAGACAGCACCCCGAAATAATTAACGCGAGCAGAAAAAAGAGGATAGCGGCCGGAAGCGGAACTCAAATTTCAGACGTGACTAACCTGGTAAAACAGTTTGAATCGTCGAAAAAAATGCTCAAAGGTATAATAGGCAGGCAATCTTTGGCAAAAATGGCCCTGACAAAGGGCTTGACAAAGAAAAGAAAGAAAAGATAATATAAATGTTTCGTTCATCACTAATAATACTAAGAGGAGGTATCGAACCTTTGTCAGTTAGAATACATCTTGCGAGATTCGGAAAAAGAAATTCGCCCTTTTACCACATAATTGTCGCAGACAAGCGGCACAGAAGAGACGGAAAGTGCATCGAAAAGCTCGGTTATTACAATCCGAGAAAACCGGCTGAGTTCAGCTTGGATTACGAAAAACTCACAAACTGGGTGCAAAAAGGAGCCTCCGTAACCGAAACGGTTTCATCCCTAATTCGCAGACACAAAAAAGAACAATCTCAGTAAGGAGCGGAAGATGAACAATTCAAATCAGTCGGTTCAGGAACTGGTAGAGTTCATTGCGAAAAAACTCGTCGACGATCCCGGCGAGGTCAAAGTGACAACAACCGACCATCAGAAAACAGTTTATCTCGAACTCAAAGTCGGTTCAGGCGATCTCGGAAAAATTATAGGTAAAGAAGGCCGGACGGCAAAAGCTCTCAGACATATAGTCTCTGCCGCGGCTATGAAAACCGGAAAACGAGCCATTCTCGAAATACTGGACTGAATCTTAATACGTCGCCAGGGTTTCCCCTGGCGGCTTTTCTTTATAATGAAAATAGATATAATTACAATATTTCCGGGAGCTATAATGCCTTACGCCGGATTCGGAATACTGTCGAGAGCCGCAGAAAAAAATCTCGCTGTTTTGAATTTCGTCAATCTCAGGGATTATTCCGACGATCCGCACGGCAGAGTGGACGATTACCCTTTCGGAGGAGGTCCCGGTATGGTTTTTATGGCACCTCCGCTCGCCGCTGCTGTTAAGGAACTTAAAGACGACGAATCATGGATAGTTCTCACTTCCCCTCAGGGATGTTTGTTTGACCGCGAAAAAGCAGGGGAGCTTTCCAGGAAAAAGCACTTGATACTTGTCTGTGGAAGGTACAGAGGAGTTGATCAGAGGTTCATAGATAATTTCGTCGATGAAGAGATATCGATTGGCGATTATATGTTGTCCGGAGGAGAACTGCCGGCTCTCGTAATCGCCGAAGCTGTTGTAAGGCTCATTCCGGGAGTTCTCAACAATGAAGAAAATCTGATCCTCGATTCCTTCTCCACGGACGGACTGTGCGAAGAGGAACTTTACACCAGGCCTTCAATGTTTGAAGGAAATAAAGTTCCCGATGTCCTTTTGTCGGGAGACCATGGTAAAATTGCCCTTTGGCGGGAGTCGAGAAGGATAGAAAGAACAGAAAAAAGAAAAAAAAAGGAAAGGGAAAAAAGGTGATAAAATGGAAAGGGTGAAAGCTATCGAAGCGTCCCAGATGACGCAGGAAGTTCCCGACATATCCGTCGGCGACACTGTTGCAGTCAGGATAAAGATTAAAGAAGGCGATAAAACACTCATTAGGCTTTTTAAAGGCGCAGTCATAGCCATGAATAATGGAAAAGGAGCAAGGGGAACTTTTACGGTAAGAAAAATTTCGGACGGAGTCGGCGTCGAAAGAGTCTTCCCTATTCACTCGCCCATAATATCAAGCGTAAAATTACTCAAAAAAGGGAAAGTGAGAAGAGCTAAGCTTTATTACATGAGAGAACGAAAAGGCAAAGCTACAAAGATAAAAGAAAGGCGGTAATTTTGCCGAACCTCTTCTTTGAGAGGAAAGCACGAAGAGAAGGGGCGAGAATTATATGCGGAGTCGATGAAGCCGGAAGGGGTCCTCTCGCAGGCCCTGTAGTGGCTGCGGCGTGCGTATTGCCTATAGAAAAAAAAATTAAGGGCGTGGAAGATTCTAAAAAGCTTACCAGGAACAAAAGAGAGATTCTTTATCACGAAATAAAATGCGCCGCTCTTGAAATCGGCATAGGTTACGTTCTTCCCGAGAAGATTGATCTGATAAACATCCTAAAAGCTTCTCTTGAAGCCATGAAAAACGCCGTGGTTTCTCTGTCTGTTTTACCGGATTTCATACTTGTTGACGGCGTTTTTGAAATACCAGTGCCCGGAATCGTTCAGAAAACTGTTGTCAGAGGTGATTCAAAATGTTATTCAATCGCAGCGGCATCCATAATTGCTAAAGTCATAAGAGACAGAATGATGGAGCTTTATGATCTTTTGTATCCGGGATACGGATTTTCGACAAACGCCGGGTATCTTTCAAAAAAACACCTCGAAGCCCTTGATGGGATAGGTCCTTCACCCATTCACAGGATGAGTTTCAAACCTCTCAGAAAGGATTCAAGTGCCGGGAAAAAACCTGAAAATTCAAACGGGGATCTATGGCGAGAATATCGCCGTTGAATATCTGAAAAAAAAAGGATACAATGTCGAAAAGCGAAACATTCGAGAGGGGAAGGCTGAGATAGACATAATAGCGCGTGATGGGACTACCGCTGTTTTTGTTGAAGTTAAAACGAGAAGCAAAGATAGCTGGGACAGTGAGCTTGAATCCTGGAGCGCCAAGCAAAGAAAAACGTTTCTCAGAGCCGTAAAAAAGTATCTTGTTGAAAACGGAATGTGGGGAAAAACCGACGTGAGGCTGGATTTTATTTGTGTTGACCTTGAATCAGGAGAACTGACTCACATTGAAAACGCTTTGACGGACAATCTATGGCTCTGATAACTTTTTTAGTGATTTCTGTTTTCAGTTCTGCTGTTCCCGCCGACCTTCTAAAAGCACAGATAGAGATCTATGAAGCTTTCCAGACATCTTCAATTGACAGCATCCTGAGAATTCCGGAAGAAAAGCTTGAAACCATACTCAGCGGAGCGCATGAAGACAACGCTTTCAGGATTTTTGTACTCTCTGACGACAGAGAAAGCCTCAAAAAAGCTGACAGCATCGCATCTAACAATCTTTTTTTTCATTTCTATTTTTTCATGCTTTCAGACAATGACTCAGTAAAGGAAGAAGAACTGCAGTGGATTAGCGATATCCTTTCTTCAAAAGGAATGAAGGGGTCAAAACATCTCAGCGGATATTTTTATCTTAAAGCCGGGCAGTCCGTCAGCGAAGATGAAAAACTGCGATTTCTGAATCTGTCGAGAAGTTTCGCTGAAAATCAGGCGGTTTCCAGGGAGATTATGTCTATTTACTGGAAAAAAAAGCAGTTTTCCAAATTGGTGTCTGAAGTTATAGCGTACTTTTCATTGCTGAGAAAACCATACAACGCCCTCGACTTTATTCAGACTCCTCTATATGCTTTCGCGGTATTTTTGCTTGCTTTCGGTTTCTACATTATTATATGCGCCTTTTTCAAGAACGCGGTGTATATCTGGCACAGCATATATCATCTTTCCAAAAAATTTCTGCGCCTCGATCTTTCTTCGAAATTTTCGTCTTCGCTGATTCTGTCGTCATTTTTTATTCTCGCAAGCAAACCTTTCTATCTCGGTTCGTTTCTTTTTGGAATTTCATTTTCAATGCTCGGGAAAAAAGAAAAAATTACAATGACAGCGGCGGGACTCGGAGCTTTTATTCTGTCTCTTCTATCGGTTGAAATCAGCGCCGCACTGAGGGGATTTTCGTTAAATTCACCTGGAAGAAGCATTTACGAGAAAATACTTTTTCTCGAAGGAGGAGGTAATCCCTATCCTGAGGAAGGAGCCGCTGAAGAAGAAGTTTTCGCATCGGCTGTTCTGTGTCGCAGAGACAAGGATTTCAGATCGGCTCTGGAACTGTATTCCCGCGCGGCACCCGCTATGCCGAAACAGATAATATTAAACAACAGAGGTTGTGTATTTTTCGACATGGGGATAAGAGATTCGGCGTATAATTGTTTTCAGAGCGCGTGGAGAATTGACAGCACCGACCCCGAAATTAATTACAATCTCTACGTGTATTACCTCAAAACTTTCCAAAAAGACAAGTCCGAACTTTTCAAATTGAATCTGGAAAAACTGTCACCGGGATTTCTCGAGGAAAAAAGTTTCGGCATGCTTTCTCTGTTGCCGACTTCGGAATTTTTGACTATAGAGATAATTCCGCAGAAAATGCTCGTTCCCTCCCGGATATTTTCTCAGGGATCCGTATACGATAACAGGTTTTCTGCTGTATTCGGAACGAGACTCAGGAAAACCGCATTGATGATGTCGGTTTTTCTGATGGCCGGGCTTTTCTTCAACTTTGTCGCTTTCAGGAAAATTACTGTTGAATTCTGCGACCTCTGCGGAGCTCCGGTTTGCAATCTATGCAAGAGAAGCCAGAAAGGCACACTGCTTTGTTCAGGTTGCATTTCCAGAGTTGAAAAACTTGGAAAACTCGCCGACGAAAAAGGAATAGTGAATGAAATTTCAGAATCATTGAAGAACAAGAGAAAGAGACTTTACTTCGCTTATTCGATGCTTCTTCCCGGTTTCGTTCACAACATAAAAGGAAAAGGATTCAGATTCGATTTCGCGGCAGTGACCGCAGGCATAGTAACTTTGTTTACCGTTTATTACGTGAATGCAAAAGGAATGAGCGGTTTTTTATTAATATTGTCTTTAGCTGTTTTTGCCTCTGTTTACGTACTTTTCGGCTTGTTTTCATATTTGATTTCAAGGAATGAAGGGGCGTAGCGATGAGCATGATATACGATATGATGATAAAGTTGAGCAAAGAAGAGAGAAACGGAATATTCTCCATAATCACATCTTTGGGAGACAACATTTTTCTTAACATTTCATCGGGAAAGATCAGTGCCGCAATCTGGCAGACAAAGGACGGGAAGGCCGTGCCTCTCTGGTTCTACCTTCAGACTAACAGCGAACTGATAAGCGACGAAGAATTCTCCGGACTCGAAAAAACTGCGCAGGAAAAAGATCTGAGCACCGGAGAGCTTTTATCAGGTTCGGGGAACCTGTCGCCTGAAAAGAGAATAAGATTTATAAAAGGCAAGATACGAGACATTGCGTTCAATGTCTTTTCCCTTAAAAACGAAGAGATAGCGGGAACTACGTTCGCTGAAAACGAGCTGCTCTATCATAAATCGGAACTCGAAATTGAAGAGGACATAGAATCGCTCTGGAACGATTACCTGAAGTCCGTCGAAAACATGGAGCTTATAGTTGAATCAATTGGCGACGAAGAAACGCTTATCTCTGTGAACAGTGTTTCAGTTGAAAAACTCACAAGGGAAGAGCGTTTTCTTTATAATTTCGTCGGGAACAAGAAATATCTGGGCGAAATTCTTCATCTGCCGATACCCTCGAGGGTCAAGATTTACAAAATTCTGGCGTCTCTGAATCAGAAAAAAGCGATAGGTATTTTGAAGAAGAAGACGGAAGGGGAAGACCCGGACAAAAAGATAGATTTTAATTTTATGACGGTTATTGTTTTTGCCGTGATTATTTTTCTGCTGAGCGCATCACTGACTTTAACCGCTATTTTCCTTTCGAGAGACGAATTCCTCATTGGCAGGGGCTCTGTATCTTTAGAAGAAGAAAAGGTTCACGAAAAGGAAATACTCGGCACAATTGTCGCCGAAGGAGTTTATCCTTACAAAGACAGACTCGAGACCGGATATTTTGATATCAATTTCAGAAGAGTCGGCGGAAAAATCCTGTATGATGCCGTGAAACGCTGATTCATCTTGAAAAAAACCGAAACAGTCAAAAAACTTCTTTTCATATCATATTTTTTCCCCCCTCTCGGATTGTCGGGCGTTCAGAGACAGGCTAAATTCTGCAAATACATGCCTGATTTCGGTTGGTCAGCTACTGTACTGACATCCAGACCTCGATGGTACTTCGCTTTCGACAGAAAAATGTATGAAGAAATCAGGAATAAAACTGATATCCACAGAATACCTTCTTTGGACCATTTTCATCTTCCATTTTTCGAAAAATTTTTTCTGTCGCCAAAAAAGGAAAAACTTTCAAATTTTGGAAAATCACGTTCTTTCGCGTTTCCAGATCCGGAGATCGGCTGGGTGCCCTTCTGCGCCGATTACGCTGTGAGACTTTGCGGGAAAATCAAATTCGACGCTGTCATGTGTTCTGTTCCTCCTTTTTCATCTGCCCTCGCCGGACTTCTGGTCAGTAAAAGATGCGGACTGCCGCTCGCCATAGATTTCAGAGATCCCTGGATTGACGAAAAACTATTTCCGAGCGCGACGAAATACCACGCGTGGTTCAATCTTGAACTGGAAAAATCGGTAGTCAGGAATTCGTCTTTGATCATAACTATAAACGAAAAAATCAGAAACAGCATATTAGAAAGGCACGGCACGAAAAACACCGCCGTAATTTCTCACGGTTACGATCCGGATGATTTTCCCGAAATGGTTCTGCAAAGCAGGGAGACATTCACAGTTTGTCATATGGGTTCGCTTTTGAGAGGGAGAAAACCTGACGTCCTTCTCAGAGCTCTGGACCTGCTCAGATTTGAAAATATCAAAGCTGTGTTTATAGGAAAAAATTCCGACAGCGCTCTGAAAACGGCCGAAGAGAAAGGTCTGAAAGTAAAAATTGAGAGCCTTGGCTACCTGAGTCACAAAGACGCAATTAAAGAGGCAATGAAATCTGATGTTTTGTGGTTTTACATTTCTCCTTCGGAAGGAGATGCCGTCTCAACTGGCAAGCTGTTTGATTATCTCGGAACGGGACTTCCGATAATCGCTTCGATTCCGAACAATACTGACGCCGCAGAAGTTTTGAGAAAGACCGGAGCCGGAGATGTGGTTTCCCCCGACGACCATGAAACACTTTCTGAGAAAATAAAAGACCTGATCAAAAAAAAATCAAGGCGGTCGTTAAATTCACGCAGATCGCATCCTGATTACGACAGGAAAAAACTCACGGGGAGTCTTTGCGAAGAACTCGACAAAATCAGGTATGAAAGCTTTTAATCCGGACGCTTTTTCGTGATCGAAAAAACCGGACCTTCTATGTTGCTTCCCGTCAGAGTTGACAAATCTCCGCCGTAATCGTCCGTTGAAATCAGCTGGCGGGACTTGTTCAGAGCTCCGAAAAACTGAAAGTGAAGAGGGGGAGACATCATAGCGATGTCGTGAGGTTCTGTCCTTCTGTACAGAATATTCGCGAGAATTTCCTTCGGGTCGTCAAACTGCGGAAAGGAAGCGCTTCTGTATGGGAGTATCCTGAATTCGTCGCAATATTTTATTAGGGAAAGAGTCGATGAAAGATCACACAGAACCCTTTTGACGCTCCATGAAAGCCTGGAAAGTATCATGGAGCGTTTGACTGTTTCTCCGGCTGCTACGAGAACGCCTTCGGAGTAAGTCTTGGCTAAGAAACCCTCTCCGTAGGGAGCTGAAGCTATGCCTATCCCCGGCACGGGAGTTTCGTCGAAGGGTATGAGCGCGTCAAGCACTTTGGCAATCTTCATGGCTCCTCCCTCGGAATTATCAGCCGTAACAGCAAAAGTCAACGGGCCAAAAGACCGGATCGAAAGATTCGCTTTTCTAATGTGGTCTATTATTTCAGAGACGCTCGAAAACAGACCTTCGGTGTCTTCGTCCGATGTAGTCTCTATGTCTCCGAAGACGAGAGTGAGGATTGCCGACGAAGAGTTTATTTTTTCGTTAATTTCTTTGAATAGCGGCTGGTCCTTGTCCCTATCGAGAATGACTTTTCCTTGTAGTCCGAAACGATAGAAATTCTCGTTTTCGACCAGGACAAGAGCGGCGTGATTGGCTACGTCCCAGGGGCTCCAACTCTCGTTGAGTTCTTCGTCAGGCCAGATTCTCAGTGTCTCGATAAAGGATTTTGCGGTCATTATGGGTTCGAAAACACCTACAATAATAGCTCTGACGCCATCGAGCGCGCCTTTTGCGTCAGCCATGTATTTTTTTCCCGCGAGGTTTAGGTTTCTAAGAATTATGTTTTCCTGTTCAATTTTGGAATCTTTTTTATCAATTTTAGAAATGAACCTGTATTGCTGAGTGAGCTCGTCTGAAATCAGATTGAGCAGGTCTCCCGGAGGAAAAGCTATCAGTTCGAAAAGATTTTCGAATGAGTTTATTACATCAGAAAAACTTAGTGATTGTTTTTCGGACATCAAATGAAAGCTTCTGCCGATTTCAACAGGATTTTTTTTGGCCGATTTTTCAAGTTTTTTCAGGTCCTCAATCGAGATTTCCGAACCGAGTCTGTTTATCCTCTCTTCAAGTATTGAGAGGTCTTCCGAGCTGAATCGCGGTTTTTCATCGGTGAACTTGGCGATTTCTCTGGATATAGCGTATTTGGAAACCGATTTGTAAATTGACGAAAAAATAGTCGGTGGCAGACCGAGTTCGCTAATTATGTTTGACGCAATTTCAAGTGAAAGATCATCCCACACAGGTCCTACAACAGGTAAAATTGTCAGATCGAGCCACAGATTGAAAGAGGTGTTTCTGCTTTTTAAAAGTTTTCTGACGCTTCTGAGGGCTTCTCTTAGCCTTCCCGCTACAGAACTGGCTTTGTTTACAGCGTCTTTTGCAGGAAGCGAGAACAATACTGGAGCGGTAGCTATTTCAGCCAGTTTATAGACTGACGCATCGAGAATGGGGATCAGATCAGGATCAGTCTCCGAAATCCTCGAATACAGATGATAGAGAGTTTTTTCGAGATCAATGTTTTTTTCGGAACTTTTTTTGGTCAAAGTCTTTAAAAGCATATCCGACAGTTCGGTTTTTAAATTGCCTTCGAAAGAAACTCTTATAACACCTGTTTTTCTGTGTTTCTCGACGAATAAAGAAGCCTGTTTCGAATGAGATGCGCCGGATACAGATCTTGTCAGCCTAAGCGTGTGGGAAGCGAATGGTCCGTAACCTTGCTTTTTAAGCTTTTCAGAGTAAAAAGAACTTGATTCAGCTGAACAAAGAAAATCCGAAAGCTGGATGTAGGCTCCCATATTATCTTACGATAACGAGCCTTCCTCTCGCAGTCGTCTTGTTTGATTTAGCGACGACGAAATAAAGACCGGACGCAATTTCGCTTAGCGATTGAGGTTGTATTACTAGATTTCCATTGTCTGATAAAGCCGAAGAATATACAAGCATTCCGTCCATAGAATAAATGTAAAAATATTCTGCGCTGTCAGTCACTAAAGTCAATGGGCAGTCAAGGCGCCACGGATTAGGGAAAACAAGCAGTTCACCCTCGGTTGCGTCGGATTCGCTTTTTACTGGAAACAGGCAAAGTCCCTTGCTCGTCGGGACTAACAGAATACCTGAATCGGCATGATAGAAAAGACCCCCTCTGTTATCTCCTACAGGAATGCCCGGAAGAGTCGAAGGCTGTTCGAATTTTTCCCAGGTGCCGTCTTCTTTCCTGTGCGAGAGCCCCGCGTTATCGCACAACGCCCAAAGACCGTTTCCGGGAATGTAGAGGAGAGAAACCACTGAAGGACCTATCAAACCGCCCTGTGTGTTTGAATTAGTTATTGTGTCTGTGACCGTGTAAGAGGTTAAGTCGAATGTGTTTATACCGCCGTTGGACCCTATGAAGATAAGATGGTCCTTAAAGTTGTCTATTGAGTTTATGTCGTTTCCGGACAGCGTCAGTATTTCAGGGGAAACGGAGGAATCCGACGGATTGAAAATGCTTGCGAAACCGTTGGCGTTCAAATGAGCCGTTCCGAAAGCCACTCTTCCGTCTTTGAGCATGCATATTGAATAAATATATATAAAAAGATTGTTGTAATAAGTTATTACCGAGTTGTCCGGTTTTACCCTGAATAGATACGGGCCCTGATTGTCGAAAGAAGCGCACCATACGTCTCCGTTGGGGTCGACGGTCAAAGCGCTTATCGGCTGTTGCTGATCGCTTGGAGTGTATGGCAGAGCCAGTTTTTCGAAACGGGAGGAGTCGGCGCTCGTTTTACCGGGATAAAGGAAAATCAGAGCGCCCGGCCTGCCCCAGACCCCTATTACAAAAGTAGAATCGTTCCTGACGGAAATAAACCTTCCCGCTCCCCAGTCACCGGTTGTGTCGTAGTTGAGAGAAGTTAATATTTCCCATTCTCCGTCCGGATATCTCAGGGAGACAGCGTCTCCGTAATCGTTGCCGAAATGTATGGCGGCTATTATACCGTTAGGGAGCATGGCGGCGGATGAAACGAGCGGTTTAAAAAGCCCCGGAGGCATGACTTGTCTCCACGAATTTGATTCGTAGCAATAATTCGACAGAGTGGCTGTTCCCGCGCATAAACGGCCGTCGGGATTCAAAGAAACGCTGACCGGTCTCGACGGAATTCCCGGACCGTATTGATTCCACGTTCCGTTGTTCCATCTTTTGACCGACCAGTTTTCGTAATCGTTGACGAAAAGAGTGTCTCTAACGACGGACAAGCGCATTTTTCGCGAATTTATCCCTGTAGAGACGAAACTGTCTCCCGACAGGAATTTAACGTAACTGCTCGTCGAAATCCATACAGTGTCGTTGTAAACGACAACTGAGAGAACTGATTCCTGCGCGCTTAATCCTTTTGAGAAACCGGAGTATGTTGTTGTGTCCCCGAATGTTCCGGCGGGTATGAAAAAAAGTTCGCCTACTGTTCCCGCCGCGAGAATATCTCCGTTCAGTAAAAGAGCGTTGACGGTTCTGTCCGATAAAAATCTCGATGAATGTCCGTAGGAAAATGTGAGAGGATTGCCCCCGGTGTTCCAGCACCAACAGCCGTTCTCTCCTCCGGCCCAAAGTGTGTCGTCTCTGTATTCCAGTTCCCTGATTTCACCGTGAGGTATACCCTGAAAAAAAGAGGTCAGCTGAATGAATTCCGAGAAGTCCCTTGAAAAAACAGTCAACCCGCTGGAAGTCCCGGCGAAGAGGTTCCCGTTTTCGTCGAAGACTGCGTCCATAGCGTTGTTGTCGAGAAGTCCGTCGGAATTATTAATAACTACTTCGTGTCCCGAGGAGTCGGAAACACAGATCCCTCCCGAACTCATTGTGACTAGTTTCCCGCCGAGAAACTCAAGTCTGTTGACTTGAGCGTGAGAAGTGTAAATCGTTATCCCGTCTCCGGCGGATAATAAAAAAGCGAGGAATGCTAATATAAACATAATACCTCCGTGTTTATCAGTAAGCACCCATCCCGCTTATTATGGCGGGAAGAGTCTTGATCATGATCTTAATATCTAACCACAGCGACCAATTGTCAATGTATTCGAGATCCAATTTGACCCATTTGTCGAAATCGAGTATTTTGCTTCTGCCGCCTATTTGCCAAAGGCAAGTCAGTCCCGGTTTCATGGACAATTTTCTTTTCTGCCAGTTCTTGTACATTTTTACTTCTTCTGGAAGAGGGGGTCTCGGACCGACAAAACTCATTTCCCCTTTAATTATGTTAACGAGCTGTGGAAGTTCATCGAGGCTCCACCTGCGCAGGAATTTGCCGACTTTTGTCACTCTCGGATCTTTAGGGTGTTTGAACGCACAACCCTGGATAAGATTGCTTTCAAGAAGAGATGGAAGAAGCTCTTCGGAACCTTCCCGCATTGTTCTGAACTTAAGCATTTTGAAAGGTTTCCCGTTAAGTCCGCTCCGGATTTGGCTGAAAATTACAGTTCCCGGTGAAGATATTTTTACGGCTGCGCTTATGAGAGCCAGAAGAGGAAATAAAACAATAATTCCGAGTACTCCAAGCGCTTTGTCAATAATGTCTTTGGATATGAGTCCCCACACTCTTCCCGTAGTCGTGTAAAAAGTGAAAAACGGAAAACCGGATATCTCTTCGACTTTTAGCCAGGATATTTTAGGTTTTATCGAAGTGTCTATCAGCAGAGAGACGGGCACGCCTTTTTCTTCGCAGAACTCGACGAGAGGTTTAAAATGTACGTAGTTGGAAGGACCGAGTCCTACTACTATCCAATCCACAGTTCCGAGGCTTATTTTGTCGAAAATTTCACTCATTCTCTCATCGGTGATTTCTTCTTTGATTCTGATGATATCCAGTATCCTTTTTCCTATTGAAAGATTTTTCCTTATTATCTTTTCTATGTTTCTGCTGTTGCGTTCGTCGGAGATGATGATTATGTTCAGTTTCATCAGCTTGTTCCTTATCTTTAGAAGCAGGAATCTGTTTAACAGTATTATGCCGAGATCCGCAAGCATGAACAAAACGAAAACCGACCTGCTTTGTATGTATGACTTCGTCAAAAAGAAAAATAGGCCTAAAATGCTTCCCGAAGTTACAATTGATTTCAATACAGGGAGGAGAAGTTCAGCCGTTTTACGGGTTTCTGATTTCGGATATGTTTGATAGGCATTCAGGAAAAAAGCCCAGAGAACTGCAGTAAGCGGCAGTACCCAGGGAAGCCTCTGCAGTCTCTGCAAGGCAGTTTGATAGGTCGTCTCGGCGAAAAACATCTGAACGAAAAACTGGAGAAACACGAAAAGAAGAATTGTCGCAAGTATGTCCCAAAGACAGAAAAATTTGTTTATTTTTTCGGTTTTGCTGACTATCATAATTTTCTGAAAATCTTTGCCATTCTGAGACGCCAGACCATGAAAATTGCTTCCCAGATTATCTTTTTCGACATCTTGCTCTTGCCTTCGGTTCTGTCGGCGAAAATAATAGGAATCTCCTTTATTTTCAAACCCTTGGCGTAGGCTTTGAAATCTATTTCAATTTGAAAGGAATATCCGTCGGAATGGATCCTGTTCAGGTCGAGAGATTGGAGCGTCTGTCTTCTGAAACATTTGAATCCGCCGGTAAGGTCTTTTATGGGGCAGCCTGTGACAAGAGAGGCGTATTTATTGGCGAAATAACTCAAAAGAAGCCTGCTCATGGGCCAATTGATTACGCTGACTCCGTTTATGTATCTTGAACCTATTACCAGGTCGTATTTCTTTATTTTTTCGAGAAATACGGGAAGCATCGTCGGGTCGTGAGAGAAATCCGCGTCCATTTCGAAAACGCAGTCGTATTTATTCTCTATTGCCCATTTGAATCCGTCGACATAAGCCGTTCCGAGCCCCATCTTTCCGGAACGTCTTTTGAGATGTATCCTCGGTCTGCTTTTTCTCATTTCGAGGACTTTTTCGCCTGTGTTATCGGGAGAAGAATCGTCAACTACGAGGACATCCAGTCTGTCGTCCTGTTCGAGTATCTTGATTAATATTTTTTCAATGTTCTCAATTTCGTTGTAAGTCGGTATCACTACGAGGGCTTTCATATTTTTTTCCTCCAGCTGATTATCATGAGGATTGACCATAAGATTATAGCCGCAAGCGTAACTGCATATCCAATTCTAACAGAAAGAGGATCGTAAATCATCAGCAATTCGTGTTCTCCGCCCGATGAAACCGGAACACACCGAAGAGAGTAATACGCCCTTAAAATTTCGGTATTATTTCCGTCTACGTATGCTTTCCAACCCGGGGCGTAATTGTCGTTTATGACGAGAAAAGAGGGCCCTTCAGTAGTGATTGAAACTTTTATTCGGTCGGGCGAGTATTCTGTTATCTCGGCGCTTCCTCCTGATGAGCCGGCAATACCGGGCTCTTCAGAGAGAATAACAGTCCTGGAGAAATCGATGTTTTCGTCGTGGACTGCGGCCAGGCAGGCTTCGTCATCAGTTATTACTCTGCATGAAGGAACGAGAAAGGCTTTAGGCAGAGCGAGAGTGTCTACAAGCAAAACCATGTTGCCCGCGTCTACGACAACGCCTGAATCCATCCTGATGCGACCGGTTTTACAAAGCCCGAACATGTCTGCGAGCTGAGCGGCCCTGTCGGGATCTTCGGAGGAAAGTCTCACGATTTCCGAGTACAGGATTTTGCTGAGAGGCTGGAATTTGATGCCGAGAAGTCTGCAAAGATTTATGTTTTCCGACAGAAGTCCTCCGTTCTGGAACATTATAGTCTGCGGAAGACCTATGAGGTCCTGATATCTCTGAAGCTGGTTTCCGTGATATCCGCCCGGCGAATAAAGTCCGTTCGCCATCAGGTAGTTGTCGCTGGAATGATTGTCAACAGGACGAACTCCGTTTTGAGTTATCAGCAGATCGAAGTATGTAGTTGGCATTATTCTGTAAAGAGAATCGTTGTTTTTTACAAAATTAACGGAAAAATCCGGTTTGTATATTTCTTCCGCCGAAAGGTATTTACCTGAATCATCCCTGATGAATTGTACGAATTTGCTGTTAGTTCTGTATAAATCAGTAAAAGCGACGAAACAGAAAAGAAAGAAAATGTAGCGTTTTTTTTCGGGGTATTTTAAACAGAGCAGTATGGATGCAACAGAAAAAATTAAAACGAAAGATGAGATCATCGCTCCGCTGTTTAATTCTTTCGTGTTTTGAGCAGCTAAAGCAATTTTATCGGAGTTTTGAGCAATTTTTGAGGCCAGGGCCGGACTCAATGCAATCAGAATTAAAAGTAAGATCGAAAATACAATCAAAGGCATCTTTTTAATTTCTGATGCGAGTATGTTTTTCATGGTCAAAGACGTCGATGCAATTAGAGAGAAACAGAACATGAAAAAAGATATGCTGGGCGCTCTGAATTTATTGAATCCCGGTATAAGTATATAGAGAGGTTTATAAAAAGCCGTGTGACCTCCAAATGAAACAATGAGGAAAAAGGCGGATATTCCTGCCAACGTAAATGCTCTTCTCCTGTCTCGGTTATTTTTTGAGAATAAAGCCAAAGGGGCGAATAAAAACGGAATGACACCCATGTATTCTGTGTGCAGTTTAAAAAAATTCTCACCCCAGTATTTTTCTTTAATACCTGAAAATCCGGAAATCATCGCGTCGAAAAATTCGGGTAAAGGCATTGACCAACTCGTTGCAAATTCCCATCCTCTGGTTGTTTGTCTTGGTGAGAGAGAGCTGTATTCGAGAAATGGTATAAATTGAGCGGCAGAAACCGCTAAAGCGAATCCCAAAGCTATCAAAGCAAAAGAAATGTTTTTATAGTAATTTTTAAAATCTTTTTTATAATTACCTACGAGTTCCGATACAAACCATATCAAGGTTCCCATCAACATGTAATAAGTCAACTGGACATTCGGCGCCAAAAGGCACAGTCCGATAAATCCCCCGCTGACAAGATAATAGAACAATCTTCTCGTGCGAATCCCTTTTGTGAGAAACAAAAAAACAGCTGGCGTGAAAGATTCCACGATTACTTTGCCGTCGTGCCCCGGATTTACCTGTGAAATAATTATTCCGGTGAACATGTACAAAAAGGCTATGAGAAGGGACACAGAATTATCCGAACCCAATTCTTTCGCCAAGAAAAACATAAAAATTCCCGCAAAAAGAAAATGAAGCAAAAATAAAAGCGCAAGCGCATATTCAGGAGGAAAAATCAGGCGAAGAAAAAGAGAAGGATAAAGTATGTCTCCGTGCATTGCCCCTATGAAAGGCAATCCGGAAAAAAGATAAGGATTCCACAAGGGGATGCCCTTTCCGTGGAGCATATTAGAAGAGGAGAATAATTTGTTTGAGTACCCGAGAAGCTGATCTCCGCAATCGAGCATTCTTCCCGGAAGCAGCATATAACCGAATGAAATCAATAATAAAACGGCTATAATGATCACATACCAATAGGTTTTAAACTTAAATGATACTTTGAGGTCATTTTTTGATTGTTTTCCCACTTTTCCTCCAGTTGATTGCCAGGCTGATAAAAAGACAAAGCAATTCTGTTACGGTAAGCATGATCCTGTTAAAAACAGTTATCATTGATGAAATCCCAATAGAGATTCCCATGCATTTATTCAACAACGATGACATTACGCCTTCTCTGATTCCTACTCCGCCTGGAGAAAGTAAAAAGAGGAGACCTGAAATATAGCTTGCTGAAAATACAGATGTGGCCGTTAAAAACTCACAGGAAAACACGCGTGCATTCACTTCCGGCATCGTAAAAGATTTTATGAACAGATAAAAACTAAGTCCTCTTACAAACCAAAAGAAAACATACAGAAGCAGGAATAAAGGCAGATAAAAGGAACTGAATTCAATCTCTTGTTTTTTCTGTTTTCTTTTTTCGGCGATAAAATATAAAAATGAGTTAATCAATTTTTTATTCGAAACAATTAATCCAAGAACGAAGCATAAAATTATGAAAATTCCCAAAGCTATGGGATTGAGATTTTTAGTAATTGAGACCAAGGTGAAAGCGCCGATTATCGCCCCTGTTAGAATAGAATATATCTGTACAATAAATGATGAAGTGAAAGAGACTTCAGTGTTGACGCCTTCCTTTGTTAAAAAATATGTCATTCCGGCGAAATGCCATATTTTTCCAGGAATATATCTGCCGAGAGATGAAACAAACCAGATTTTTAACACTTTTTTATACGACACATTGACTTTAAAAAGTCTGACAATTCTCAGCCACAGAAAAACTCCGAAGAACTGGATGAATATTTCAAGTAAAAATGAGGCTGTCAAAAGAGTATAGTTAGGTTTAAATGAAACGTTTCTGATTTGATTCCAATTGCCATATATGTTTTTAATTAAAAAAGCGATTGAAATCAAAAGCAGGGCAAGCATTAATGCATTGAATATTTTACTCTTCATTATTATTGAATTATTCCAAAACGTTACTCAATGGTCCCAAAAGTTGACATAAATTGTTCAATAATATATCATAGGTAAAAATTCAGCACAATCCGAGAAGTACGTTTTATAGTTATTTTGTTTGGTGTCTATAATATTCAAAATTTTTATTGACAGGGAGTTTGAGTGGATATCGAAAGTATTAAATCCATAATTATTCATTCTGTCGTTGAAACGACTGAAGAGATGAACATAAAAACCAGGAAAAATCCTGGCGATGACACAATTCTATATGGAGAAAACGGAATCGTCGATTCATTGGGGCTCGTCAATATTTTGACATCTGTCGAGCAAAAAATATCGGACGAATATAAAAAAGAAATTGTAATTGCGGATGAAAGAGCCATGAGCCAGAGATCTTCACCGTTCAGAACGATAGCCGCTTTGACTGATTATGTGTTTAAGTTGATGAACAGCAAACACGATGAATAATGTATTCGTTATAACGGGCACCAGCAAAGGGATAGGCAGATATCTTGCCGAATATTATCTTGAAAAAGGGAAAACCGTTGCAGGGTGCAGCCGTGGAGAATCCGATTTAAAACACGGAAGATACAGTCATTTCAATCTTGATGTATCAGATGAAGGCGCGGTTGTAAAAATGATAAGGGCGGTCAGCAAAGACAGCGGCGGAATAGACGTTTTGATAAACAATGCCGGCATCGCTTCCATGAATCATTTCATTATGACACCTCTTGCTTCCATGGAAAAAATATACAGAACAAATGTTTTGGGGACGTTTGTTTTTGCGAGAGAAAGCTCAAAAATAATGATGAGAAAGAAATACGGGAGGATAATAAATTTCGCGACCGTGGCTACTCCTTTAAGACTTGAAGGTGAAATGGCTTACGCCTCTTCTAAAAGCTCTGTCGAAAGCATGACTGAAATCATGGCAAAAGAGCTCGCTCCTTTCAACATCACATGCAACGCAGTTGGTCCGACACCTGTTTATACCGATTTGATTAAAAATGTTCCAAAATCAAAAATGGATTCTTTGATCGGACGTCAAACTATCCAAAGATTGGGAGAATTCAAAGATATATCAAATGTCATAGATTTTTTTATAAGACCTGAAAGCGATTTTATAACAGGTCAGGTCATATATCTCGGCGGTGTCAGGTAGTTTTTAATGCATGAACTTTCCTGGCTATTTGAAAGACTCAAAGGTATTGATACGGCCAAAGAAGCTGTTATTCAAGAGAATAAAGCAGCAACGTACGGCGAATTAATAGACAAAATAGGAATGTTATACAGCAGTATTTTATCCCAGGGAATAACTGGCGGCGAAACAGTCGGCCTGGCAACTGATTTCAGCATGGGATCGATTTCGCTGTTGATGGCGCTTATAAAAAACAGCAACATCATTGTTCCCGTGGCAAATTCCCCGCAGAGAAAACGTGAGTTTTTCGAGGAAGCGGATGTCTCACGCGAGGCAGTGATTCTCGAGAACGGAGAATTGAATTTTACAGACACTGGCAGAAATCCCAAAAACAGAATGATAATAGATTTTTCGAAGCAAATCAGACCCGGGATTGTATTATTCACTTCGGGGACTACGGGGAAGAGCAAGGGAGTTTTACACGATTTGACAAGACTCCTGCGAAAATTTCAAAACACGGTTCACGCCTCTCTCCGAACAATACCTTTTATGTTTTTTGATCATATCGGAGGTCTCGACACCCTTTTTGATGTTCTTCTTAACGGAGGAACGGTAGTTACTGTTCGTAACAGAGATCCGTATTCGGTATGCCGAGCAATTGAAAAGTACGGAATCGAACTGCTTCCGACAACCCCATCTTTTTTAAATCTTTTATTGTTGTCCAAAGAGTATCAAAAACACGATTTATCTTCTCTAAAAATAATTACTTACGGAGCTGAACCCATAATGGATTCCGTTTTGATGAAACTCAATGAGCAATTTCCTCATGTAAAGATAATCCAGAAATATGGTTTGACTGAGACGGGTTCTTTCAGGACAAAAAACAGGAGCAAGGACTCAAAGTGGATAAAAATGAATGACGGATCTTTGAAAACAAAAATAATTGATTCGAAATTGTACATTAAGACCGAATCATCAATGATTGGATATTTGAACGAAGAAAATCCGTTTGACGAAGAAGGATTTTATCCAACAGGGGATTTAGTAGAAGTTGACGGAGAGTATTTTAAAATCCTGGGCAGGGAATCCGATGTGATTAATGTCGGTGGAGAAAAAGTCCTGCCTCTAGAGGTTGAAAACGTCATTTACGAAATGCCTGAAATTTCCGAAGTTGTGGTTTATGGTAAAAACAATCCGATTCTTGGAAAAATTGTCGCTGCCGATGTTTTAATTACATCAGAAATAACAAAAAATGAAATTAAAAAAAGAATCCGTGCTCACTGCAGAAAAAAACTCGAAGAATATAAAATACCGGTTGAGGTGAATTTCATGGAATCTTACGGGCAATCCTCTGTAATAAAAAAAACAAGAAATAAAAAGGATACATGAGTCTATCTGTAGAAGCTGTCAAAGGACCATTGAGTGAAGAAATAATCAAAACTGTTTCGGATCTGTACGGGAAATTCGATTCACGGTTTGCTGATTTTGATTACTGCTTGAATAAATTCAATAAAAATCCTTACGGTTATTCATACCACTCATTCGCTTACGATGGAAAAAAAATTATCGGTCATTGCTCTGTAATTCCCGTGAAAATAATAAAAGATGGAAGAGAAATGAAATCCGGCAAATCGGAAGCCATGATTCTCGATCAAAAATACAGAAAATCAGCAGTTTTCGACGGGAGTAAAGATACGCCGCTTCTTTCAGGTATGGTTATGAGTTTATACAATGCGGCAATGATAGACGGTGTGGATCCAATTCATGCGATCAGCATGAACCCCGGTGTTTGTTTAATAAATAAATTGTCCGGATTTAAAAAGATTTCCATGTCGGAAAAAATGTACCTTAATATTATCTCACATAAAAGCATGGAAGAAACAGCTGAAAACGCGTTTCAAAAAATATCGATAAAGATTTTATTCGCTTTGAACATAATGTCTGACAAATTGAACAGTTGGAAAAATTCTATTACAAATGTTTCAACAGGAAATATTCGTTACAGTGAAAACGAACCGGAAGAAGCATTGTATACAAAAGAATATACTGAAAATCAGTGGGGAATATCTCTTGATCCAAAAACAGTTTCCTGGTTTTTTAAATCAGGAAGATTGATTAATCTCGAATTTGAGGACAACAAAAAAAGGATAATTCTTTGGAAAAGCACAAAGCCGGAAAACTCAATTTGGATAGTATATTGGAACGTTGCGGATTTGAATCTGTATTCAGGTATATTCGAGTATATTTTATACCTTGCCAAGAAAAAAAAAGTATCATGTGTCGTGTTTCCTGAATTTTCCATGCCTTATTATAAAAGTCAAAAAAACAAGGTCATGTCATGTTTAAAAAGATATTTATTTCCTGGAAAAAAAATGAATTTTGACATATACATAAAAAGCAAAGATTCTGATTTCATACGGAGTAAAAACATTGATTTCAACTCATTTTTTCTTTCCCTATAAAAAGAGGTGACATGGACCTTATAAAATCACAAGATCAGATATTGAAACTGTTCGATTCGGTTTTACCTGCTGAAACGCAATATGCGTCATCGATCGAATGGTCTGACAGTTACAAGAAGAACAAAATAGTAATATTATCAACTGAAAAAAAAAGAAAAGTCATAGTGATCGATGAAAAAAAGATACCGGTTTATTTCACATCGGAAACCGATTTTGAAGGCGAGATCATGCTGTTTTTTGAAGACGGATCGGCGGCGGCTTATTATTCGAAAGAATTGAATTCTATTGCTTTGCGCTTTGACCCTGTCCGATCCTCGCAGTATCTTATTTCTCTCGAATATGAAGAAGAAAGCCCTTTGGATAAATACGGACGCGTGATAAGCCGAGAAAATGTTTTGTATGAAGATTTGAGTATTCCCAGCGTAAATTACTATGCAAAAATATTGAAATCTGCATACGGATATTTGAAAACCGAAAAATTTATTTTTAACAGTGAAGATAAATTTTATGTATTATTGACTCACGACATTGACTATTTGTCGTCCTGGAGATTGTTTTTGCTGGCGAGAAGCTTCCAGCTTTTATTAAAACTTAAAATTGTTTTCTCAATGAGAACTTTTCTGAGGGTTTTTGGCAGGTCTAATCCCTATTTAAATTGCATCGGCGATTTTGAAAAAGCTGAAGCTGAAAAAGACGCGAGATCAGTTTATTTCTTTCTAACCGACAGTGGTAATTTTTTGAAAGCTGTTTTTAAGAAAAGCGGAACAGTTTTTGTCGAAAAAACGGGGTGGCTTTTCGAGCGTTTGAAAAAATCAGGAAATTCTTTAGCACTTCACACTTCTTTTTACGCAAACAAAGATCCCAATAAAATGATGGAAGAGAAAATGTTGCTTGAAAAGTTTTTGGGTGAAAAAGTGACTTCCAACAGACAGCATTACATTAACATGGTATTTCCTGAAAGCTGGATAAGTTCGGAAAAAGCCGGAATTGAGAACGATTTTTCTATGGGATTTTTCGATTCGTGCAGATTCAGGGGCGGTATAACCGTTCCTTTTCATCCTTTGACAGAAGGAGAAAGTTTGAAAATCACGGCTTTTCCGTTGAATTTCATGGATAGGACTTACACGAAATACATAGGAAACAAAGTTTCCAGCGAAAAAGATCTTGTGAACGAGATCATTGGTCACATCAAATTCACGGGAGGGCTTTTCACTCTTCTTTGGCACAACATTAATTGCGAGGAAGGGGGATTTGAAAAAGGGCTCGAGAAATACACTGAAATCCTTGATTTACTTAAAAGTCAAAACGCTGAATTTACGGACATTGAACAGTTAAAAAAAATCTTCAATGTTTAAGAGCAACGCCCATAAGCGTCAGTAAATTCAAATCATAAAACAATAAAGCTTTTGTTTAAAATATTTTCTGAATTCTTGAAAATCAAAAAATATGTGCCCGCTTTTTCAGCACGGAATGTGAATTGTTGATTCCCGCCATGAAATCCTGCTGAGGACTCAAAAACAATTCTTCCTGAAACGTCAATTATCTTTAATTCAATTTGGGCAGGTCCTTCGAGAAAATAATTAAAAGTTACTTCTCGGTTTTGGTTTTGTGTAATAGTCAGACTGTTGTTATGTACATTGTTGTCAGGTTGTTCTTCAACTCCAAGCGCCGAATACTGGAATATTTTCAAACCGCTTTGACCGTCGGCAAGAAATATATAATTATCATAACAGAAAACATCTCTCGCTTCACCCTGAGTGTTGTATGATCCCGCAAGAAAAGGATTGAGAGGATTTATTACATTTACAGCCTGTATTCCCCCGTTTATCCAGCCCGTGGTAAAAGCATACCCGTCATTGACGGATACTCCAAAAGCGTCCATGGAAGTATTGACGTAGCCAGCAAGTTGGATATTCGCAGGATCTGCTATATCAATAATCCTCAATCCGCCGTTTGAAACAAGACATTCGGAATTATTTGACTTTGGAAGTTTTGAATAAAACAAAGCGTCATTTTCTTCACTTGTTTTATTGCCGTAATCAAAGGTGCAATATGCGTAATTGCCTTCACAACAGACGTCGTATGCGTATTCGTTGTAATTGTCATAATAACTGTCTAACGGCACCGGATTGTTGGGATTTGTTACATCGATTGTGAAAAGGTAACCGGCCGCAAGCAAAGCAATATTGTCAACAACATAAACCCCAATTGAGGAATATGTCCAATAATATCCTGTCATTGCAGGCTCATACGGATTGGAAACATTGTATATGTACAATCCGCCCAAGTAATCACCGACGGCAAGATAAGCGTAATTTCCTGATACGAAAACATTGTATCCCGAGCCGAATATTTGAGTGTAGCTGGTGATGACGGGATTTGAAGGATTCGAAATATCGACAATACAGAAATAATCATATACATCGCAGGAAATATAAGCGTAGTTGTCTTTTACAAAAACACCGAATGCATATCCGGGTGTCGAGCAAAATCCGATTTCCTGGGGATTGGAGGGATTTGAAACGTCAATAATTCTCAAACCCATATCATAGTCAGCGACGTAGGCGTAATTATCTCTAACAAATACATCACGAGACCAGCCAGGGGTGTCGTATTGACCTGTCAAAGTAAATGCGCCTTCAGGAGTTGAGACTAGCGACATTAAAAAACTCAGAATTGTACCAAACATAACCGCCTCCTTTTGTTAATATTGTATAACTTAAATACAAATTTGCAACATGCTTTTACCTTATAACAACAGATTTGAAGGATTTTATGATTTCGCCTGTTCTGAAAGTGAAAAAGTAAACACCGTTGGACACGATCTGATCGGAAATATTTTTTCCGTTCCAATTGATAACGTGTGTTCCCTGATTCAGATAATCTTCCATAAAATTTATTACAAGTCTTCCATCAACGCTGTAGATATCAATTTTGACATCTGATGGATACGACAGATGGAAAGAGATTGAAAATCCTTCGGAAACACTGGAACAATTAAACCACAATACAGGGGAATGATCCGATTCACTACATGCATATTGGTCATATGATAATTGACAGTAAGGAAACCAGCCCATATCGTTTCGGGATCCGTCTGGATCGTTGTATACAGTGTCAGGATCACCGCTGTCAATGCATGGAGAATTAGCGTTAAGAAGGAAATCTTCATTGAGATCCGGATCACAAGATATCGAATTTGATCCGACCAAGCAGTTAATATAATTGTTAGTGCAGCTCCAGACGTCGTTGTAGTCGTTGACAAGCGGCAAAAAAGGGCTTTGCTTATGAATTCCGTACGTACAGTTGATGATTATATTGTTTCTTATTTCCGGGGCGGATGTTGAAAATGACGAGATGCCTCCGTTTGCAGAATTGGCAATTGTGTTGTTTATTATCCTTGCCGGAGAATTTCCTGAACTTGCCCAATTCATACCTGAGAGAGCAATCGCAGCCCAGTTCTGTACATTTTGACTAATTATCAAGTTTCCTCTTATTGTGGGAGAAGAGTTTTTACACCAAACGGCAATCCTTCCGCCTTCAAGAATAAGGTTTCTCAACTCAGCCGATTCGGTTTCGGATTCATCGAAAACGAACAAATCAAGTGTGTCGTTGTATGTCGTAATTGTGGCTCTCGAAAAATAATCATGAGACATCAAAATAATGTCTTTTCCTTGAAAATCAAGAGGTTCGCTTAAACTATAAGTTCCTGAATGAAGAGCAATGACATTATAATCGTGTAAATCATTTATAGTGGTTTGGATGTCGTCGTAACCGAGAACCTGAAAAACTGGTGTGGCGCCTATGTCGTTTCTCGTGCCGTCGGGATCATTGAAAAAGTAAATCGGATTCCCTCTGTCTATGCATGGCGATCCGCAATAAACAGCCAAATGATCCGTAAACATCGGGTTTTCACTTATTGAATTTTCGCCTGAATCCGAGATATTTATGTAATTCTGCCCGCAGTTCCAGACGTCATTGAAATCAAGGTTGGGAGCTATGGTGTTTCCGGTATTCTGAAAATGGATACCGTACGAGCAGTCTGTAATAATGTTGTTTTTTATCGTCGGAGCGATT
>JAFGSQ010000023.1 GCA_016934535.1 candidate division WOR-3 bacterium | reverse complement strand
CTACATAGACACCGTTCAAGTTCTCCCCGCGACAGGCTCTTACATCGTATACGCGGGATTGGAAAGTTTGACAGGCGGGCACAACAACGGTCAGATAAATCCGGGACAGAGCTACGACATGACCCTCTCGGTGACAAACATCGGCACCGTAAACGCAACGGGAGTGACGGGCTACCTGACGTCTTCAGACCCCTACATATCGCTTGATCCCGACACCGTGAACTTTGGCACCGTCAACGCAAACGACACGGTAGTCGGAGCTTCGCCGTTCGGCTTCGACATAGACCAGGGAACTCCCGACGGACAAGTAATACCCGTAACTTTGGTCTGCAAAGACGCCAATGACAGCACATGGAGCAGCGATTTCAACTTGACCGTCAACTCTCCTCTTCTCGGAATCGGCGGTTATTACGGACAAGCGATGATACTGCCAGGCGACGTCGTCCCTGTTGGAATAAAGCTTTACAACACCGGAAGCGGCACCGCCCACAACGTGCTTATAAAGATGAGGTCCCTCGACTCATACATTACATTCACGGATTCAACCCAGTCTGTCGCCTCGATAGCGCCAGGTGACTCTTTCTTCCAGAAAGGCGTGTTCTCGATGACCGTCAGTTCGAGTTGTCCGAACCCTCATTCGGCTCAAATGGTCTGCAACGCGGTGTCCGCAGACGGATGCACGCTCGTTGACACTTTCAACGTCGGTATCGGAAATCTTGTGTTTGTGGAAGATTTCGAGGACAAGGACACCGCCGACTGGACGTGGACAGGACCCGCGAGCTGGCACATATCCGTAAGAGACGCCCACAGCCCGACTCACTCTGTCTATTGCGGAGATGAAGCCACAGGCGTTCACGCCAACGGAATAGTAAACGCAAGAGCCGTCTCTCCCGAAATATACGTAAACGCCGGAGACACGATGTCTTTCTGGCACAGATATTACATGTTCGCGACATGGGACGGGGTTCAGCTGCAGATAAGCACAGACGGCGGATCAAGCTGGACGATGGTCACTACCGTGGAAGGATATACTTCTACGAACGGCGGATCCGGCAACGGATTTTCATCCGGAGAACCATACTGGTCAGGAGGACAGGGTACACCGTGGAATCAACAGCACCTTGTTTTCAATGTCACGGGCAATATAAGGCTCGGTTGGAAATTCGGGAGCACTACTGTGGTCGCCTACGAGGGATATTTCTTCGACGACATAAATATGGGAATCGCCTCGGGACTCGGGGTAGAGGAGCAGGAAAACCCAGTCAATGGTCCTGTCGTGCAGTTTGCCCTCATGAGGGCGTATCCGAACCCGGTCAGGGGCAGAGCTGTCATAGGCTACAGCGTTGGTTCTGAGGTTCCTGTCAGACTGGCTGTCTACGACATATCGGGAAGACAGGTATCCGAGCTGGTCAACGCGGTTCAGGGGCCCGGAGTCTACAGGGTGGAATGGGACGGAAGGGACGAGAGAGGAACTTTGGTCTCATCCGGTACTTATTTCTACAGGATAGTCGCCGGTTCTTTCACCGACGCCAACAAGATAGTTGTAGTCAGGTAAAATTATTTAATAGAGGCTTCAAAAGCCGAAGCCAATAAAGATATTGAAGTCAAACCTTTCTGTTAGGGAGAGGCGGAAAAGTCTCTCCTCTTTCCAATAGTTGATACGAGGGAAAAAATTTTAACTTATAATGCTGAAAGAGAAAATATTAAAATACTTTTCTTTACGTTTTTTATGAATTTATTTTCTCTTGATAAAGCTTGCGATGAAATTTTGGAAAGGCATTATTCCGTATCAATTCAAAATGGTGTCTATTCAAATGATTCTCTTAAACTTTCATACAGAAATATATTCGATTCCAACGGCGACAAAGTAGAAGACATAAAATACGACAACTTCTTTTCGTCCACGGGAAGACTAATAAAAAAATACATCCACTATTACGACGAAGAAGAGAGAAAAATAAGGCGTGAAATTTTCAATTCAGACATATTGACTATGTCAGTTGAATATTCTTACACGACCATTGGCGAAGATAGAATTCTTGTCGAAGAAAGGTTTTACAATCCTGATGGAGGCTTGGTTGAAACTGTATCCTATGAATTTGCATATGGAATAAACGGCAAGTGGATCTCAAAGATCATCTTTATCGATAGTGAGAGGTTGAAATTATTGAGAGAGAATATTTTTAAGTTTCTTTTTTGTAATCAGTATTAATCTCCAATTATCTTCATAACAAATGGCTTGCAAATATCATTTTAATATGTTATATATCAATTTGATATATATAATATTGTTATATTCGGAGGAAGAATGCAGGAAAAAATCATTTTGGGGTTTTTGATGGGGGGTGAAAAGACGGGTTATCAGATTAAAAAAGAAATGGAATCGAGCACTCAGTTTATTTTCAACACAAGCCCCGGCAGTATATACCCGGCTTTTAAAAAGCTGGAAAAGATGAAATTAGTCGAGGCCAGACAAATAATCCAATCTGGAAGGTTGAAAAATATCTATTATATAAAACCTACCGGAAGAGAAGCATTCCTCGACTGGATGAGATCTCCATCCTGCAAAACTCAAATATTTCTTTTGAAAATGTTTTTCTTTTCATTATTAGACAAAAAAAGCAGAGCTGAAACGACAGTTAACTTCCTGGAGTGCTTGAAAAAAGAACTTGCGGAACTAAAAAGTTTAGATAAAAAAATGGAGGATTATGACAACGACCCTTTTTCTATTCAGACATTGAAATACGGCATCGCTCATCTGACCTTTTTGGAGGAATGGTTCGAAAAATTTTCAAATAACTTGTGATTCAAGTAAGGAGAACGACAATGTCAACTACATTTATCAAAAATGTAATTTTATTCTGCTTTTTGAAAATCACTGCATTGCAGGCTTGCTCAACATTTTGCTTGAAGTCCCAAAATGAACTCATCTACGGTAGAAATTTCGACTGGATGGTCGGTGAAGGCTTGGTAATAGTCAACAAAAGGGGCATTGAAAAAACAGCCTTTATAAACGAGAACCCCGCCCACTGGACTTCAAAATACGGCAGCGTCACTTTCAATCTATACGGCAGAGAGTTTCCTATGGATGGAATAAACTAAGCTGGGTTGGTCATTGCCTGCCTGTGGCTTAAAGAAGCGGAGTATCCTGATCCCGACGACAGGCCTTGTCTGAATGACCTTCAGTGGATACAATACCAGCTCGACAATTTCAGCACTGTCGAAGAAGTGGTCAACAGCGACCTTAGTTTACGTATTGATCCCGGGTCTGTGCCCCTTCACTTTCTTGTTTGCGATAAAACCGGTGCCTGTGCGACTGTAGAATATTTAGATAAAGAACTTGTCTACGACTATATGGTGGGTTCTCATAAAGCGCTTACAAACGACATCTATAAATACTCACTGGATTATTTCACGGCATACGGGAGTATGTTCGGCAACGAGAACAATCTCATGTTTTATGAAGATTCAGTGGAAGACCTTTCACTAGCGGCTTTTTGTATCCTGATGAATAGATTGAAGGGTTATTCCCCTGATAATTTCGTTTCGGTTATTGACTTCGCTTTCAACTTGTTGAAAAGTGTTAAATACGGTGATTTCTCAAAGTGGAGCATTGTCTATGACCTTGAAAACATGAAAGTTCATTTTTTCACATCTCAATCCGAAGAAATCAAATCCATTGATTTAAAAGAATTAGACTTTTCAGCGACTACACCTGTTCTTATTATGGACATAAACGAAACCTCTGAAGGCGAAGTAAACGAAAAGTTCTCCAAATACACCATAGAGGCTAACAGAGCTCTCATCGAAACCGCTTATAGGAGCACCCCTTTCCTGAAGGACACCCCCTCTGAAATACTCGATCTGATATCTGAATATCCGGAAACAACAAAAGAAACAGAGCCTTAATTATATTATTTTTAAAATACTTTTCTTCATCAAAATAACCACTTTAAGACGAGATCATCACCCATAATAATATCAGTTTGATTTACGGAAAATATATACGATAATTTCTTGCCAATGATTGTATTAAATTTTGAAAGGAGAAAATATGAGGTTTTTAAAAGTGTTCTGCTTTTTGGCTTTTTTTTCAACGCTGCTTTTCGCCCAGTCATCGGATTGGGGAAACGACGTCAGGATAATGCAGGGCGAGATAACCTCTTTCGACTGCGACTACTTATCGGACGGGACCATGTTCGCTGCGGTTCAAAAAGACACCGTTGTCATGTCTCCCGACAGCTATCCTGTAATTCTATACAGATCGACAAACCACGGAGGGAGTTGGCATGTTTTCGACACGATACAATCATTGGGTAAATACGAAAGGATGAAACTTCTCTCCAGCGAACTCGGGGACGATTACCTTTTCATCTTTTGCTTCAACTTCAACGGAATGTTCAACAGACTCTGCGTTCAGAGGTACAACTTGACGGCTCATACCCTTCAATCAAGCGAATTGATTGACGCTTGGGCATGGCCTAACAGTTTCGACGCGACTTTATACGAACATAACGGAGATTCAACTATATCTGTTATATTCTGGAGTGAGGATTCACAACTGCAAATAAGACACAGTGATAACAGAGGAATTACATGGTATGGCACTTGGTTCATCAACGCGCAGGGAAGAGCTTTTGATCCCGATGTTTCTATATGCCGGGGGCCGAGAAACGAAATCTACACGGCTTGGTCTGCCAGTGTTCAATCGCAGGAAAGAGACTCTTTGAACCTTTATGGGCAAATTTGGGACGCGAACACAGGCGGATCTATAGGGGACACATTCATCATAGCAGACCAAAACAAGGCCTGTGTCCAGCCCCGAATAGCCTGTTCCAACGACCCTAACAATCCGGCGTTATGGTGCGCCTACACTTATGAGTTCGATTTATACCAAAACGACCTTGATGTCTACGTCGCTTCTGTTAAAACTCCGGACAGCGCTGACTACGGATGGGCCCAGACCAGCATATCTGTCTCATCTCAAATGGAATCCGGTCCAGACCTTAGATTTTATAAATCTTACGGAAACATGTATGTAAACATGACCTACCTCTACCACAACCTGGCTAACGACTCCACAAAGATCTTCTGGGGTTGGGCCTCCGGATCAAATCACGTTCACTGGAATTTTCACACGACTTTTATAAACGACCACCCCAGTCATTACATCCCAAACGGGACAAGTCCCAAAATATGCTATTCACCAGGAGCCACTGGCTCAGGAAGCGCGGTGATGTATTCAGGTTACCTCGAAAATGACCTCTGGATAGACGCTCCATGGACACTCTGTGTCGAAGAAACACCAGAAAATATACCCATTGGCGATTTTAGGGTTTTCCCCTCAGTCATCAGATCTAATTCTTCAGTGTTTCTGGTCCTTCCCCTGGACTGCATTTACAAATCAGTTATCTTCGACATCACAGGAAGACCTGTTCAACAATCAGGCGAAATACAAGGAACCAAAGGAGTTAATTCCATTGAAATCGACAATCTTCCCTCCGGAATTTATTTCCTCGAAATAAACCAGGCAGAACAGATACCCCTGAAAACGAGAATCATGGTTATCTGACTAAGAGTTAGATATTAGCTAATCAGATAAGCACGCCAGTTCGTCAAGATTTTTTATGACGAAGCAGGCGTGTTTCTTTCTTTCATTTATAAGATGAGGCCATCTTTTTTCAATAAAACCGGTTATCATAACAGTTTCAATACCCATGTTCACAGCACCCTGAAGCTCTTGGCTCCCGCCGTCTCCGATGAACAGACATTCTTCCTTGCTCACACCGAGTTCCCTCATGCACAACTCGTATATCTCTTTTTCAGGTTTCATATAACCCACTTGGCAGGAAAATATCGGGATATCTATGAATTTTTTCAAAGGCGATTCTTCCCAGCCAGTCATTTCTAAGATATCGGCGTTGCTAATCAAGCCGATTTTTTTTCCCCCCTCTTTGAAGATTTTCAAAGACTTCATGGTCACTTCAGGAACTTCCCTGAAAGCCTTTTCAAACCTTCTCCTTCTGTGCTCAAGAGCTGTCTCAATATATTCTTTTTCTATTGTCGGTTTTAAGGCTCTGATCATTTTCTCCATGATTTTAAACGGATTTTTTTCTTTTCCCTTCAACTTGTCGTCAACGTCGGAAAACAACTGTCGCTCCCAATCATCACGCGATACTCCTATTATTTCGTGAGTCGCTCTGAAATCGCTTCCGCTGTCTTCAAGACAAATAAGGGTGTGGAATAGGTCGAATATCAAAGCTTTCTTCAACAGATACGTTTGATGAAGATCCTTGGGCAATTTTCTCTCCTTTTAAAAATATACGAGCTGGTTTATACTTTCTATTTTAAAACATGGACAACCAAAACAAAATAATTTCTGTCGATTTGACCAATGGTTCGATACTCCCTAAAATAATCAAAGTTGCCCTCCCAGTCATAGGCACTTCCATCATACACCTTGCATACGGTGTGACCGATATGCTCTGGATTGGCAAACTCAGCAGCGAGGCTGTAGCGGCAGTCGGAACAGCGAGTTTTTTGGTATGGCTCGGGTTTTCCTTCATACTCGTATCCAAGGTCGGAGCGGAGATATGGGTGGCTCAGTCTATAGGCAGGAACGATTTTGACTCCGCGGTAAATTACGCGAGAAATGCGCTTCAAATAAATCTGATATCAGCCGTTTTCTATGGTTTGTTCATCTTTTTCTCTAGAAAATATTTTATCGCGTTTTACGGATTCGAAAGACCCGACGTTGTGTCCGGGGCTGAAATTTATGCCGCAATAATTTCCTTTGGTACGATTTTCATGTTCGTAAATCCTGTTCTTTCGGGAATTTTTAACGGCACAGGAAACAGCAAAACGCCTTTTGTCATAAATTCAATCGGAATAATCGCGAACATTGTGTTGGACCCTTTCCTGATATTCGGACTTCTTGGTTTTCCTAAACTCGGTGTAGCAGGAGCGGCATTGTCGACAATTCTGTCTCAAGCGCTTGTCACTTTGATTTTCGTTGTCTACATGAGGTTGAAAAGAATTCCTTTTAAAAAATTCCAGTTTTTCAAAAAAATGTCGATAAAACACATCACCGGAATCGTCAAATTCGGCTCCCCAGTCGCTCTGCAATCCATGTCCTTCACTCTGATCGCGATTTTACTCGCCAGAGTAGTGGCAAGATACGGCGCGCTTCCAATCGCGGCACAGAAAATTGGAATTCAGGTAGAAGGCATTTCGTATATGACTGCCAGCGGCTTTTCAACTGCCCTTTGCGCATTCACGGGTCAAAACTTCGGAACTCTGAAATGGAACAGAATAGTCAAAGGTTATTCTGAATCCCTTGTGCTGATGACGGGAATTGGTATTATATCATTTGCCGTTCTTTTTTTCTTTCCTGACCGGATAATGTCCTTTTTTGTAAAAGACGCAGAAACCATAAATCACGGGGTTTCTTATTTGAAGATACTGTCCTTTTCGCAGATTTTCATGTGTTTCGAGATAACATCGGCAGGAGCGTTCAATGGAATCGGGAAAACACTCCCCCCTTCGATAGTGTCAATTATTTTCACCGGTCTTCGCATACCCGCCGCCTATTTTCTTTCGGAAAAGTTTCTGGGGTTGGATGGAGTATGGTGGAGCATCAGCGTAAGCAGTGTCTTTAAAGGTATCGTCTTGATGTCTTGGTTTATATTTTTGATTTTAAAACAACACGAAATTCAAAAAAGGGATTTTATACCTTCGCTGATCTACAGGTGGAACGCTAAATATTTTAAAGACAAATTACAAATCTGAATGATTTCGCTCGTTTTGAATTATTTCGTTGAAAATCGGTAAAAGCCTTTTTCTCGCTTCGTCGGTGTATACTTTATTCGACATGGTGTCTTGAAGGGTGTCAAGGGGTTCCAAAACTATGTATTCCCATGCTGGATTTATCTCTCTCAGAGAAAATCCCTCTGAATAGCTGTAGTGCAACTCAACCCTATGCCCTGTGTCGAGAAGAGCGTAAAAGTTCTCCGCAAGTGGATTTCTTATACAACCGTGGCTTCCCTGCCTTCCCAACCTCCACCATGTACCGGAAAGAGGTGCGTGGGTGCCGTTTATTGTTCCGTGAATTTCTTGGAATCCGAGCCAGTACCTCATGGGAGCTCTGTTGAGCACAAAATAAGCCACCGGGCTTTTTGAGAATATTCTGCAGTGCTCAGCTTTCGTCCAGTTGTCTTTACCAGTGGACACTGTTGTCCAATACCTCGGTCTCGCGCCTTCCCAAAGAATTGCGCACTGAATATTCCAATCGCAAAAAACCTCCATCCATCTCTCAGAATATAGGGTCAGCATAAATTCTTCCTGCCGATCTCCGCGTTTTACGACTATTCTTAAAGGGGAATAATCAATTCCGTTGAAAGGAATCTCGAATTGTCCTCCTTTGACGTCAAAGTACATTCGGAAAGAATCGGTGCAAGTATAAATCGAGACTTCTGTAGAGCCTTGAGAACGCAGGGAAGAAACGTCGAGAATCTCGTCTGGTGTCAGAGGTTTAACTTGGAAAGCGGCGTAACTTGGAACCGTACAAATTGGATGCGGATATATCAGCTCGGATTGGATTATATCTCTTCCGTAAAAGACAGACCTTTTGAATCCGCCGTCTTCCGTTTGAAAACTTGTTACTCTTATAGGGCGGTTTGTCCCAGTCTGAGAGGCGGTGTAGTTACAGGAGATTAGAGCTAAAAGGAAGAGTTCGAGGAAGACAAAAAAAACACCGAAAACCAGAATCTTGATTCTGGAACTCATTGGGTAAGTCTATTGAGATTTATTGACTTTTCCTGCTTTTATGCAAGAAGTACAAACCAACAATTTTACGGTTTTCCCTTTTTGATCTAACACTTTGATCTTTTGTAGATTCGGGAGGAATCTTCTCTTTGTTCTATTGTTCGCGTGGCTGACATTGTTTCCAACGCTCGGTGCTTTCCCGCAAATTTCACATTTATATGACATATTATCTCCTGTTTTATATTAAATCGGAAGATTTTTTCACGTAGATCAAATCTTGTCAAGTTTTTTTAACTATTTTATACTTTTTTATCTTCTCGAGCAAGGATCTGTAGCTTATGCCGAGTGTTTTTGCGGCTTCCGTTCTGTTCCATCCGGTTTTCTTGAGAGCTTTTACAATAATTTCTCTCTCTCTGTCCATGACCGCTCTGTGAATATCAGACTCTCTTTCCTTTTCCGGTATAAAAATCTTTTCAGGGTCTATAACTCTTCCGCCCGAAAGTATCATGGCTCTCTCCATTACATTTGACAGTTCTCTGACGTTTCCAGGCCAATCATGGGAGACAAGCCTGTCAAGAACAGGACTCGGAATTTCATCATCGAAATCTCTTTCAAGTTTTGAAGCTATTTTGCCTATCAGGTATTTCGCTATGCTTGAAATATCTTCAGGCCTGTCTCTGAGTGGCGGAACTTCTATAGGAAAAACCGAAATTCTGTAAAAAAGGTCTTCCCTGAACCTCCCTCTTTTTATCTCTTCGCTCAGATTTTTATTTGTCGCTGAAATTATTCTTGTGTCAACTTCTATCGGCGTCGAACTTCCAAGCCTTTGCACTTTTTTTGTCTCGAGTATTCGCAATATCTTTGCCTGTGCTTCATCCGAAAGATCGCCTATTTCGTCTAAAAATATCGTGCCTCCGTGAGCTGATTCGAATTTTCCTGTCCTCGCTCTTTCCGCCCCGGTGTACGCCCCCGCCTCGGCTCCAAAAAGCTCGCTCTCGACGAGTTCTTTCGGCAGGGCGGCGCAGTTTACAGGGATAAAAGGCGCTTTTGCCCTTTTGCTGTTTAGGTGAATATAACGGGCGACAACTTCTTTTCCCGATCCTGTTTCACCCGAAATCAAAACTGTACTGTCTATTTTCGCGACATCCCTGGCGAGCTTAAGTACATCAAGCCATAGTTTTGATGTCCCCACCGTTTCAGACATTTCCATCGGATTCTCTTTTCCAACAGCAGAAAGGGAAATCTCTCTTTGCAAAATTTGAAGCAATTCCATGGGTTCAAAAGGTTTTGTGACAAAGTCTTTCGCGCCTTTTTTTATAGCTGAAACCGCCACTGGTATGTCTCCGTAAGCGCTCATCATGATGACTATCAGGTCTTTTTTTGAATTTCTGATAAAATCCAGGATTTCGAGTCCGTTCCCGTCAGACAGTCTTATGTCGATAACAGCCGCTTGAAAAAACTCCCTGTCAAGAATGTTTTTTGCAGTTTCGACGCCATCCGTTTCTGAGACAACAAAATCGTTTTCCTTGAGGAAGTTACTCAGAGCTATTCTTAAATTTTTCTTGTCTTCAACAATTAAAATTTTACTCACCGCAGCTCCAGGACATCGTAACTTTCAAACCTCCATCAAAGTTTTTTATTTCAAGAGATCCCTTGTGCATTTGCATTATTTTCTCGACAATAGAAAGTCCCAAGCCGATCCCTTCCTTTTTTGAAGAAAAAAATGGAGCTTTGATTTTTTCCAAATCTTCATCATTCATCCCTCCGGCCTTGTCGGTGATCTCGATTCTCTGCCAGCTGTTCAGTTTATCAGCTTTGACTAAAATTTCCGATTCCCTGTTTCTTGAAGCTTCAACGGAATTCTGCAAGACATTTATTAGAGCTCTTCGGATCAAATCTCTATCACCCATGAACATGAAATGTCTGATGTCTGTTTTGAAATTCCAATTGTAGTATTTTTTTATTTCATCCGTCATTTTTTTCAGGTCGAATTCGGCGAAAGATTTATCTTTTTTCCGGGCGAGCTCAGAAAAATTTTCTATTATACCAACCAGGGATTTGGTTTCTTCGAGAAGCATTTTCGCGTTTTCGTCGCTTTGCTTCTGGTATATAGCGCTCGCTAAAGCGATCAGGACTCCGGCGGAGTTTCTGAATTCATGAGACACCCCTGCAGATATTTCGGACAGAGAAAGCATTTTTTCCCTCGTCGACAGCATTCTCTCGAGCAGGACAGTGTCTGTAATATCGTAAAAAACGGCGACGGCTCCGACTATTCTCTCTGATTCGAGGACAGGCGAAACAATTTCATCAATTATCCTTCCTCTGATTTCCAGTCTCGATTTGGTTGATTTTTTATCCTTCAGACAGTCGAATATCGCGCTTTTTATATTTTCTCCAACCCGAGAATTTATTAAATTTCCGCTCAGTTCATGTTCTCCCGAGATATTAAAAAAACCTTGATTTGCTTGTATTATGTTGGCTTCAGCATCGACGTCAATTATTCCAGCTTCAAGACTTTGAATCACTGCTCGGCTTCTCAGAGCGAGATCCCTCGCTTTGTTTTTTTCCGCCGAATACAGATTTTCAAGTTCATTTTTCTTTTCTTCGAGATCGTTGATGATGCTTCTCATATTTTCTATGAGTTCCTCAGGCTCCGGTGAAGTACCAGTGAGGTCTCCCATGATTTTAAAAGGTTTCATCACATTCTCTCTGGTGAATAAAACGACCGAGATAAGCGATAGGACAACTATACCCGCAAGAGCTGCGATTATTGTATTTTTGTAAAAGTTGATCTTTTCAAAATCCTCAGCGCTTCTACCGAAGTAAATTTTACTCCCGTCGGGCAGGTTGACGCTTGAGACAAAGGCATTTTCACCGATCAAGAGTGAACTGTCCTTGGATATAAAATCGAAATAAGATCTCCCAAAAGAGAGATCATCGGAGCCTGTTTCGACTAAATATCTTTCAAGGGTCTCCATTTCGGCGTCGATTGAAAACGAAATTGATTCTCTCGCTAAAGCGATTGATCTGTCAATCAGAACGACAGAAGCGACACAAGTAAGAGAAAGCCCGGCGGTTATTACTATAATAAAGAATCTTATCCCGGACGCATATTTCACTTTTGCAATCTATTTCAGATCCTTGACGAGGTCTATAACTTCCCATGGGAAACCTTCGTTTTCCCTCCCGAAATGGCCGTAGACGGAGGTATTCCTGTAAATCGGTCTCGTCAATTTAAACCTCTGGATTATACCTTGAGGTGTCAAATCCACAATCTCCTGAATTTTTTTCGCTATTTCCTCATCTGGGGTCTTACCCGTGCCGAAAGTCTCTATGAAAACAGATACCGGCCTCGCGATTCCGATGGCGTAGGCAATCTGAATCTCACACTTTTCTGCCAAACCTGCCGCGACGACATTTTTAGCCAGATAACGGGCCATGTAAGCTCCGCTTCTGTCGACTTTGGTCGGGTCTTTACCGGAAAAAGCTCCCCCTCCGTGTCTTGCGTATCCTCCGTATGTGTCGACCATTATCTTTCTACCCGTAAGACCGGAATCCGCTGCTGGACCGCCGTTTACAAACTTACCCGTAGGATTGATGAATATTTTCATGTCATTGTCGATCATTTCCATTGGTAGAGTTTTAAATATAACTTCGTTTCTAATAAAATCATCCAACTCCGCTTTTTTGAAATCAGCACTATGCTGGGTGCTCACGACTACCGTATCTATGCGCACGGGTTTTCGTTCTTTGTTGTATTCTACCGTCACCTGAGATTTTCCGTCGGGCCAAACCCGGCATCCTTTTGTGGTCTTTCTAACCTCGGCTAATCTCCTGGTCAATTTATGAGCGAGCATTATGGGAAGGGGCATCAGCTCTTTTGTTTCTTTGCAAGCGAAACCGAACATCATTCCCTGATCTCCTGCTCCGCCGGTGTCCACGCCAGTCGCGATGTCCTGGGTCTGATTGTGAATTGAAGACATCACCGCGCAAGATTCATAGTCAAAACCGTATTTCGGGTCATCGTATCCGGCTTCCATGACCACTTTTCTTGCTATCTGTTGAAATTCGACATAAGCCGATGTCGTTATTTCTCCGACTATCATTATAAGACCCGTGGTGGTCAATGTCTCGCAGGCGACCCTGCCATCATGATCTTTGGTGAGAACGCCGTCCAATATTGCGTCTGAAATTTGATCGCACAGCTTGTCAGGGTGTCCCTCCGTAACGGATTCAGATGTAAAAAGATATTTTTCCATTGTTCCTCTCTTTAAAATATGACTTCAGAATTTTTGCAAATCTGGATTTTTTTGAAATGACCTTCTATTCTACTGTTGTCGCCTACAATAGATCTTTCGAGAAGCGAGTCGGAGATTACAGAATTCATGCCTATGATCGCGTCTCTGATTACACAGTTTTTTATCACGCAATTTTCCCCCACATCGACGTTTGGGCCAATAACCGAGTTTTGTATCACCGCCCCTTTGGAGATAAAAACTGGCTCCAAGACCGAGCTTGTAGGGATTGAATGCCTTTGGGTGTTTTCACCGAGTAAAAAAGCTTGAGTCGAAAGCAGGGTCTCCGGTTTTCCGCAGTCAAGCCACTGATCGATACCGAAAACGCCTATTCTTTTACCATCTTCGACCATTTTTTCAAGCGCGTCAGTAAGCTGAATTTCTCCCGATGTTTTTTTTCCGCTTTCGATCAAATGACGCAAGGAATTGTACAGATCGTGGAAATCTCTAATCCTGTATAATCCCACTATTGCCAAATTTGAAGTGGGATTCGCCGGCTTTTCGACCAGTCTTTTCACGGTTTTGTCTTCATTTAATTCCACGACCCCGAAACGTCTAGGATCCTGGACCTGAGCCACACCGATTGAATTTCCTGCAGATTTTACAACCTGTTTGAGGTCGAATCTGAATATGGTGTCGCCAAGGATTATCAAAGTGTCCTTGTCGCTGTCTCCTGTTATGTAAACAGCGTGACCGAGCCCCAGCATTTCTTGTTGATCTACAAAAAGAAGCTTGAATCTTTTCTCATACCTGGAAAGATATTTTTTTATGATTTCACTCTTGTATCCGACTACGATGACGACCTCTTCCGGTTCGATCTTTTCCGCGATATCCATAATATGCGCGATCATCGGTTTTCCCGCTAACCTCAACAGCACTTTGGGCAACGTGAAAGTGTGGGGTTGAAGCCTCTTTCCGACTCCAGCGGCCGGAATCAAAACCCTCATCTTTGTGCCCCGGAGATCATAAATGATTTCAGCTTGTCGATAGCGGAAATGGGCAAAGGATCAACATCCAAAAACTCAGCCAAAAAATAGCTGTAGAGGTCGCCACAGACAAGAGATTCCACGTAGGAGGAAAAATAATCCTCCCCTGCGAGCTCGATCTCGAAAAAGGTAAAATTTTCAGCCATTTCTTTCATAAGGGCTGAAGTTCCTTGACGCCTCTTTTGATTTTTTTCATCATCCGATATTTTCTGGACGAGATAAATGAAAACTGAATTCTCGGGCACCCCGCCGACGACAAAATTATGATTCATCTCCGGTAGCCATAACCCTTGCGCTCTTTTTTTTGAATTTTCGTTTATCTGGCATACCCACCTGTAGGAGACGCTTTTCATCTTTTCCGGGGCGATAATGTATAAGTTGGAACCAAAGGTTTTTTGGGCCAATTCTTTAATCTCTCTTTTTCTCTCTTCAAGAACAGAAACCGCACTGGAGACAGCCCTTTCAAGCTTATCCGCCATCGAATAAAAAACACCGGCTTTTTCACAGATACTCAGGGATATTCCCAGCATCTCGGGCAAATCGGCTCTCGGCGCTCTTCCCTCCTGAAGCGGAAGGTTTATAAAATTGTTTGCACCAGCTCTTTGAGCGAGTTTTCCTCCCGACGACATGCTGATCAACCTAACCCTTTTTAAAACAGCCTTGTCAAACGACTCAAGCGTTTCCTCTGTGTTTCCTGAATAACTCACGGGTATAAAAAGGTCGTCTTCTGAAATCCAATTAGGCAACGAGTACCCCCCTGAGGAGAACACTGGCTTGGAACCCATTTCAGAAGACATATCAGCCATTATTTTCCCAACCATCCCGGATCCGCCCATACCCCAAAAAATGACTGAACCAATGCCGGTTAACTCTAATTCGCCGGTTTTAAAATACCCCTTTTTTAAGTCCACGGGCCAAGCGTTGATCCAGTCCCACATAATCTTATTACCCTGATAAGCCAACCTTCACCGTCCTTTTAACGTATTGTTTGACATCTTCAGACGAATCCATTGCCAGAACCTCCGAAGCTATCTCATCGAGTTCTTTCTTTGTCCATTGTCTGATATAGTGTTTTGTGACTGCTACTTTTAAAGCCGAAACGCTTAAATTTTTAAGCCCGAAACCTACAAAAACAGCCGCCGCAAAAGGATCTCCCGCGGATTCTCCGCAAATGCTGATCTCTTTTTTTGCTTTGTTGGCAATGTCGATTGCCCTCTTCACAAGCTGAAGAACTCCCGGGTGCATATGATCCCAGATATACCCGACTTGAGGGTTGTCTCTGTCCACAGCGAGAGTGTACTGCGTGAGATCGTTCGTTCCGATCGAAAAAAAATCAACATAAGGCAGAAATTTTTCCATCATCAATATCGATACAGGAGTTTCAAGCATGATGCCAAGCTGAGGTTTCTTTGAAGGAGCTTCATTCCCAAGTTCATCCATAGCCTCATCTGTTTTCTCGATAAACTCTTTTACCTCATTCACAAGGGAGACCATGGGAAGCATAATTTTCACCGGTCCGTATGCCGAAGCTCTCAAAAGAGCTTTTAATTGGGGAAGTATTAATTCTTTGTAATTTTCGTGCATTAGTCTAATTCCTCTGTAACCGAGAGCGGGATTCATTTCTTCCCTCCATATTTTCCGGTGGCTCTCGAGATAAAACGGTATTTTATCCGACCCCAAATCCGCGATTCTGAAAATTACCGGCAAGCCGTTCATCATCGAAATAACCTCTTTGTATATTTTAAACTGCTCCCTGTGAGTCGGTAAATAATGCGGGTTATCCAGAAAGATAAACTCCGTTCTGTAAAGGCCTATTCCTTCAGCTCCCTGTTCAACAGCTTGGGTAATCTCAGAGACAATTTCAATATTCGCCATTACTTTGACTTTAAAGCTGTCTTTGGTCTCGGCTTTATTTTTCGCTTTTTTCAATATTATCGTCTTGTATTTTCCGTTCCATACCTGAAGTCTTTTGTATGCCTTTATTCTGAACTCGGAGGGGTTCAAGACAATTTTGCCGCATCCCCCCTCCATTCCCACAACATCGTCGTTTTTGGCTGTTTCAGTAATTTTTTTTGCGTTGACTATAACCGGTACACCGAGGCTTTCGGACAATATCACTGCGTGAGAAGTCTTTCCTCCGAATTCCGTGATAATTCCGGATACCTTGCTTTCAAAAAGGTAAATTATCATGGAAGGCGCCAGTATATCGCAGATGAAAATAAACGGTTCATCAGGATTGGCTATCGATAGATGGAAATTTTCCGAATCTGAAAGACCTGAAAAAATCAAATTGCCAACGTCTTTGATATCTTCGAATGTCTGTTTTAATTTTTTGGCCAATTCATCTGTAACAGTCCAAATAGCTTCACCGGCGGTAATCTGTTTTTCCTCAATAAGTTTTTTGATCGCTCCAATATATGATTCGTCTTCAAGAAGAAATGACTGAAACTCGAATATTCCGAGGTGGTAATTACTCGTCCTGCCTGTCAATCGAGATCTGTGATGGTTCAATGTCGCCTTAGCCTGCGATACCGAGCGCAGCAGTTTTCCGATTTCTGTTCCTACTTGATCGGATTCAATTCTAGGGCGGGACACGAACTCCTCGCGCTTTTTAAGTATTTTATAGACGTTAGACTTGCCTATAGCTACACCGGCGCTGACTGGTATTCCTTTTAAGATTTTTTCCTTTTTCTGTGTCATTCTATTTCTTCGTCAAAACCTCTCGCGAAAATTTCTTCAATTTCACCCATGCACTCCTTTTCCCCTTCTCCAACCGTTTCAACTGATATCTCTGTCCCTTTTGGAGCGGCAAGAATCATCAGGTCGAGAACGCTCTTCCCGTTGACCCTCATTCCGTCCTTTTCGAAAAATACATCGCAGTCATAAGCATTCGCTATTTTTACCAAAACAGCGGCAGGTCTGGCGTGAATCCCGAGTTTGTTGACGATTTTTAAAACTTTTCTCATCGAGAAACTATGCCGCCGTCCCTCCTGTCGAAAAACATCGCGTCTTCCGAGCTGATTTCGACTCCAACTAAATCTCCGCTTTTTATTTTCAAAGGTTTAAAAATTTTTGAAACAAGTTTTAATCCGTCTTTGACAAGATAAACAAGCGTTTCCGCCCCCATTCTCTCGACGAGTTCAACACTCATCCTTTCACCGTGGGTTTGATCCTCGAACACTTTCAGTTTCTCAGGTCTTATTCCGAGCACCATGTCCGCGTAATCTGCGTCAGGTTGAAAGTTTTTGAGTAAATCTTGCAAATTTTTGACGCGCACAATTCCGTCTTCAACAACTATGTTTTCTATGAAATTCATCGAAGGTGTACCTATGAATTCAGCGACGAATTTATTCTCGGGCTTTTCATACAAGTCCATTGGAACCCCAGTCTGATAAATTTTCCCGCCCAAACCGTTTTTTTTGTCGGATTTCATAACCGCGATTCTGTCTCCCATGGTCATCGCTTCTGTCTGATCGTGTGTGACATACAACATCGTCACCCCAATTCTCATGTGGAGTTTGGTGATTTCGCTTCTCATCTGAACTCTCAATTTCGCGTCTAAATTTGACAGGGGTTCGTCAAAAAGGAAAAGCTTCGGATGCCTCACTATAGCTCTTCCAAGAGCCACTCTTTGTCTTTCTCCGCCCGAAATTTCTTTTGGATATCTGTCAAGTAAATCTCCAATTTCGAGCAACCCCGAGGCTTCCGACACCCTCTCGGAAATTTCTTTTTTTGAAAATTTTCTCATCTTCAGGGCAAAAGAAAGATTGTCCTTAACCTTCATGTGAGGATACAAGGCGTAATTCTGGAACACCATAGCGATATCCCTCTCGGACGGCTCCCTGTCGTTTATTTTTTTCCCCTCCAGAAAAATCTCGCCGGAACTCGGAGTTTCGAGTCCGGCGACTATTCTCAACAAAGTAGATTTACCGCAACCGGAAGGCCCTACAATTACGAGCAGTTCGCCTTTTTCCGCTTCGAGGTCAACAGGTTCTAATGCCCTGGTTTTTGAAAAAACCTTACTTACATTCTTCAGTGAAAGATAAGACATTTTTCAAGAGATAAGCCTCAAATCATTTTTCTGCTTCTCCCTCAACAGTCTCCTTTTCTTTTTTATCTTCCTCTTTCTCCTCTTCTTTTTCTTCTTCATCCAAATCTTCGTCTTCGTCGTCTATAGACCATTTCTTTTTTGTCTCAAGAAGATTTCTGTCGTCCTTAATTTTTACGAGCACTACATAGATAAGGGTTTGTCCAACGCTGAAAATCGAAAGTTTCAGAGAAAGAATAGAGAGCATGACGAGGTATAGCAGAACGGCTAGGATTATTCCTCCTACCATCGGTCCGATGCCGACCAAACTATTCATTGGCCATACCTGCACCGATCCTGGAAACATTTTGGCAAAAATATTGTACAAATGGGAGGGTATCATTGGAGGAAGAGAAGGCAGGGTGCTTCTCGCCACGTTCCACACCTGGTTCCACCAGACTTGGCCATTTGGAATATCCATAGCTAACTTCAACAAAGTCAGGGTGAATTTTATGGCGAAAGAATATATCAGAACTCCCGTAGTCATAATGGCGCCGTTTAAAAATTGCCACACCACGAATCTCCACGTCTGTTCATTGGCAACGCTGAAAACCTCAAAAAGAGTGTCAAAACTGTCGCCGTTTGTCACGACCGATATCGTCGGAGAAGTCAGAAGGGAGACAACCCAAACCAGTATAAGATACACGATAAAGAAAGCTCCAAGGAAAAGAAAAACTGATAGTAAACCTACAATCCAAGGACCGGCTACGGGAATTTTCCCCATCAGACCAAAAAGAACTCCCACCGCGAAAAGAAACGCTATGAACACGGCCAGAATTATTGGCGAAAGGAAAGAGCTCTTCCAGAGTTTCAGGGAATCTTTATAGGCTTTACCCACTTCGTAAAATTCATCGCCTCTGAGTTGTTCAAAGGTGATTTTGGAAACTGCTGAAATCGTCAACGCCATTATGAACCAGGACAAAAGTGCTCCGACCGCCCATATAATCCAGGAATACCATGGCATAGACATTCCGAAAGGTATCGGCGCCAGCCTCTGAAAAGTCCAAATCCTGTCGAAAGGCACCCCGGCTATGCTCATGGAAACATAAGTAAAAACGTTGTAGACTACAGTCAAAATTACAAGTCCTATCATACCAGCGCTCATTTTCTTGAAGCTGAAACCAAGCCTTCCGGCGCGAAAGATATCCTTGTAATTGAAATTCAATTTAATCACCCTCTCCTCCTTATTTATTTTTATGATTAATTTCTTTCAATGTATATTATATTAAATCGGAATTTTTCTCAAGAAAATCGTTGCCTACGCCTATTTGTATATTTCTGAATCTTGCGGGTGAAGAGCCGTGAGACATTTCCGCGCTCTGTCCGGGTTGACCTTTTCCGCAATTTCTGACACCCCATAGTTTCCATTCTTCGGGACCAGCTATACGGTCGCAAGAATTCCAAAACTCGACTGTCGAACTCTGGTAGTTGGCGTTTTTCAGAAGTTTGGTTTTCTTCCCCTTTTTTATCTCCCAAGCGGCTTCAACCCCGAATTGGAAATTCATCCGCATCTGATCTATCGACCAGCTTTTATTGGTGTCCATAAGTATGCCGTCTTCGGTATCTGAAATTATATCTTCAAGAGATCCTCTGTCGGGCATGAGGCTGAGATTCGCGATTCTTATAATGGGAATGTTGGAATATCCCTGTGCTCTGTTACAGCCCATGCTCTCGGGTTGATCTGTTTCGAAAGCTATTTCACGATTCGTCATATATCCTGAAAAAACACCGTTTTTTACTATATGCCATCTTTTCGCGGGGACGGCGTCGTCGTCGAACCTCGCGGTGGAAAGTCCTCCTGGTAGTGTGTTGTCAGCGACGAGGTTTACCTTTTCAGAGCCGTACCTGAGTTTTCCAACCTTTTCCATTGTCGCGAAAGATCTGCCCGCGTAGTTCGCTTCATATCCGAGTACTCTGTCCAATTCCGTCGCATGGCCCACTGATTCGTGTATCTGAAGGACCATCTGAGTTCCAGTCAATATTATATCTTTTCTCGCCGTAGGGCAGTTTTCAGCAGATAAAAGCGCTATAGCTTCATCTCTAACCCTGTCGGCGTTTTCGATCAATTCGAGCGAACCTACGAGTTCGTACCCCGTGGAAAGGTACTGCCCCCTGTGGGTGTTCGGAAAGGTTCTGACCTGCATCTCGTGGTCGCCCACCGCTACAGCTTGATATCCGGTGCCAGACCTTAAATATATCTGTTCGATAAAACTTCCCTCAGAAGTCGCCAGCCATTGGTGCTCTCTCCAGAATTCCATCATGCATATAGCGACTTTTATTTCCGGTTTTTTTCTCAGGATTGAATCTATCGCCATCAAAAGGTCCAGCTTTTCTGAAACCGGAACTTTGAACGGGTCTATGACGTAAGGCGTCATCCAAAATTCATCCCAGACCTTCTCCTTGGCGAGTTTCACTTTTCTCTGTCTGACTTTTGATGAATTTTTGGCTATCTCTACGGCAAGAGAGGCAATTTTATCTACCTGTTCGGGTTTAGTTCCGGACGAAGAGGCAAAGCCCCAAGATCCGTCGTAAAGCACCCTTATTCCAAAACCTTCGCTCTCATTATAATCAATCCTGCTCGGTTTTCCGTTTCTCGTCTCGAGCATTTCGGATTCATCCTGAATTATTCTTATGTCAGCGTATTCAGCGCCTTCTTTTTTAGCCCTTTCGATGGCTCTGTAAGCGAGTTCTTTCATCTTTCCTCCCTAAAAGTCCGTGTTGCTGGAAAAGTGGAAGTTTTCAATTTTAAGCGCCGGAGTGACAAAGCCGCCTCCAAAAAAGCCCTGTGTCAATTTATGGCTGTCTCCGACCATGACGACGCGAGAAAAGGCTTCCAAGATGCTTTCGGTGAACCTGAAATTTTTAAGCGCTTTTGTCGTTTTACCTTTCTCGATTAGGAACAGACCGTCTCTGGTCATGCCCGTAACGGTTACTCTCATAGGGTCGAGCATATTGGTGTAGTGGAATCTTGTCACAAGTATTCCCTTTTCTGTTGATTTTATCATTTCTTCGATTTTCGAGCTGCCTTTCGAAACTTTGAGAGCTCTGGGAAAAGGACCATGGCTGTTTGGCTGAGGTAGAGAATGCCCTGTAGATTCTGTCAGGGCTATAGCGGCGGTTTTTCTGTCATGAACAACGGCTTTTGCCACTCCGTTTTCTATCAAAACAACTTTTTTTGTCTCCAGTCCTTCAAAATCAAAAGGGCAAGCCTTGAAGAGATCATCGTTGACGTCGTCCGTGATTGTGATTTTTTCATCCATTATTTTCTTTCCCAATTTCCCGCTCATGAAGGATCTGTTTTCGACAAAAGAAAGGCCTCCTAATCCTCCAAAACCTAGAAAAGCTATAAGATCAGCGACCGCAGCCGGTTCGAGAATAACAGTGTATGGACCGGGGGGAAGTGTCTGTAAATTTCTGCTGGCGTCGGCTTTTTCAACGGCTTTTTTTACAACTTCTTCCACAGCTTTCTGGTCGAATTTCGAAGATGAAAAACTCGCCCATCCGGAGCCTTCTTCGTTCATAACCGAAAGTGAAAGTGAAAAATGACTGCGTCTGTTCTCACGCCACATCCCTTTATTGGTCGCTATTACAAGCCCCGAGCTGCCATTTCTCAAAAAGCCAGCCGCTTGCATACCTTTTTTCCCGGCTTCGCTCACACATCTATTAACGATTTCGGTCCTCATTGAAGGCTCCATCTCCGCTGTTTTTTTATCGTAAGCGGAATCGACTGTCAATTCGTCGTCTTTGTCCAGCAAAGGTAAAAGGTCGCTGTCGTCTTTGGCGAATTTATTTATCTCCAGGGCTTTTTTTCTCATTTTTTCGAGATTTTCAACCGATAAATCGTCGGATGAAACAGCTGACGTCTTTTTCCCCTCCAAAACCCTGAGCTTGAAATAGATACTCTCGTTTTTCACATTCTGGGTTATCGAGTTGTTAGAGAACCTAGTCGAAGCATTATTCTCCGAATAAATTATTATTTCTGTTTCTACTCCGGCAGATTTTGCCAGAAAATCCTTGATCTTCTGCTTATCTATCATCTTCCCTCCTTCATTTATCGGAAATCCAGATCATTTCTTTGTTCCGGATAAGGATAAAACCAAACGGCTTCAATGCGCAATGGACAAAAATCTCCAGATAAAAATACAAAACTATTCCTTCTTGAAAACAATTCTTGATGAGCGCTGAACTTGAGAAACATTATACCAAAAAAATCATCTGTTTCATAACAATACTTGGCACATAACTGGTTTCTAAATAACATCGTTGAAAATTGCACCATACTGCTGCAGGGCTGATTTTTTTCTTTTCAGAGACGAGTTTTTTTTGACATAATTTTAGTACATACATATTGAAGAATCCTGCACTTGGCTGTTAAAAATCCTCTATGCATCTTCTCTCCCTCGACCAAAACCTTTACAATTACGTTGACAAGACATACCGCAAAAATATATTCTTTTTTTTCTCAGGAGGAAATCATGGATATAAAAATACTCAAAAAAGCCGGCGATCAGAGCATAAATAATCTGAACGCAGAAAACTGGCCTCAGTGGTCTTGCGGTATTGAAACTTTCGATTGGGAATACGATGAAGACGAGACCTGCATTTTTATCGAGGGAAAAGTAAAAATCCAATACGGAGACAACCAGGAAGTCGAAATTGAAGAAGGAGACGTCGTTACATTCCCCAAAGGCCTTAAGTGCACATGGGCTGTAGAAAGACCGGTCCGTAAACTATACAAACTCGGATAAAATGAATTTCGACTCAATGATAAAATCCCTGGCAGACTTTTGGGCATCAAAGGGTTGTTACATCGCTCACCCCTATTCTAGTGAAGTCGGAGCGGGGACATTCAACCCTTTCACTTTCCTGTTCTCTCTCGGTAAAAAACCCATAAAAATCGCATACCTTGAAATATCGAAAAGACCGAAAGACGGTAGATACAACGAAAATCCCCTGAGGTTTCAACAGTTCACACAGTTTCAGGTCCTGCTTAAACCGGCTCCTCAGGACGTCAGGTTTCTCTATATAGAGAGCTTGAGGAGTATCGGTATAAAGACAGATGAACACGATATCAGATTTGTCGAAGACGATTGGGAGTCCCCGACCCTCGGCGCTCAGGGATTGGGTTGGGAGGTCTGGCTTGACGGCATGGAAATCAGCCAGTTCACTTACTTTCAACAAATGGGAGGTCTTGAACTTGACGTTGTGTCCGCCGAGTTGACATACGGCATGGAGAGAATCGCACTGTTCTCACAGAAAAAAAACAGGGTTCAGGAATTATCTCTTTCAGAAGATTTGAAGTGGGAAGATATCTACGGCAGATCAGAGAGTGAGTGGTGCAAATTCAATTTTGACAGAGCTGACACAAAACTTCTTCGCGATATTTTTGAAATATACGAAAAAGAATCATTCAGGCTTTTAGAGGAGAATCTTGTTTTTCCCGCCTATGACTACGCCATAAAATGTTCCCACCTTTTCAACCTGCTCGACGCGAGAGGCGTTATAAGCCCCGACGAAAGAGCTGCTTACATAGCAAGGATAAGAAAAATCTCGAGAAACGCGGCGAAAATATACGTCGAAACTGAGAAAGAAAATGAATAAAGACCTCTTGCTCGAATTATATTTTGAGGATTTCCCAGCGTCTTACCTAAGATTTTTTTCCGATGAATTCAAGACAAAAACCGAATGTTTTCTCAAAAAAAACAACCTCGCGTTTTCTGAAATTTCTGTTATGTACACTCCGAGACGACTCGCTTTAATAGTCAGGGAACTCGCTGTTAAAAAACCTGACAGCGAAATTTTAATAAAAGGACCTTCCGTCGCGGTAGCGTTCGAGAAACAACTTGACTGCCATGAAAAGACATTGAAAAACGGCAAACCGACAAAAGCCCTTGAAGGATTTCTCAAAAAAAACGGCGCGAAAGCGACTGAACTTTTCGTAGATTCCGGCGAAAAGGGAATATTTTTGTTTCTCAAGAAGTTTCAGGAAGGAGAAAAAACAGAAAGCATCCTTTCGTCTTGGCTCCCCGAAGCTCTCAGAACAATCAAATTCCCAAAGACGATGAAATGGGAAGCGTCCGGTTTTCGCTTCCCCAGGCCGCTCAGAAACATATTGTTCATATTCGGTGAAGATTTGATACCAGTCGAAATTGCCGGAGTGAAATCAGCCAAAACAACAGTAATATCTCACACAAGAAGAGACGATTTCGCAAAAGTCAATCCACGCGACTACAAGGAAGCGCTGAGAGAGAAAAAAATTATCGCCGACCACGAAGAGAGAAAGAAAACACTCATAGAACTGCTTGAAAACAAATCCATGCAATTAGGCGGAAAATTGATAAGAGATGAAGACCTGATCGAGGAAGTCGCCGATCTCGTCGAGTACCCGGTTCTAGTCGAAGGCAGACTGCCGGAAGAATACATGACTTTGCCTTCGGAGATTATCATCACCGCTCTAAAAAGCCATCAAAGGGATTTTTCAATTGCCGGGAAAGACGGTTCTCTTATGCTCTACTTCTTGTATGTAGCCGACGGTATATCGGAAAGAGCTTGTGAAAACGCTGTCAAAGGCAACGAGACAATTGTGGGCTCAAGGCTTGAAGACGCTTATTTTTATTTCGCCGACGATACGAAAAAACCCTTTACCTCCTTTTCCGAAAAACTCTCGGAGATGACTTACATGAGAGGGTTGGGAACTTTACAGCAGAAGACAGAAAGGCTGAAAGAACTTGTCCTACTGATAAAAGACTTCTGCCGGTCTGAAATAGACATCGAAGCCCTTAAAAGAGCTTCTGAACTCTGCAAATGCGACATGGCGACTGCTATGATAAGAGACGGAAAGGAATTCACTTCCCTTCAGGGTGTGATCGGGAGTTATTACGCTCTAAAATCCGGTGAATCTGAAAAAACGGCTGAAATAATCAGAAACCATCTTCTCGAAATTTCAGATCCTGTTTTTTCGGACGAATCACAAATACTTGGCATGGCTGACAAGATGGATCATCTCTGCGGTTTTATTTCAATCCTTGGAATACCGAAGGGTTCAGCTGATCCCTACGGTTTGAGAAAATCCGCGAATTTGATAATTCAAATCTCCTTGGACAGAAGCTGGCATATAGACTTTGAAGGTTTACTGAAGAGAAATCTCGGTCTTTACGCGAATCAGGGGCTGGCGGAAAATACGGAAGATACTTTCAAAAAGGTCTGCGAATATTTTTCATCGCGTATAGAGAGAGCACTGAGAGACCGAGGAATAAGGTACGACATCGCTGACGCGGCAATAGCAGTCTCTGGAAACGACCCCTTGAAGGCTTTTGAAATATCCTCAGCTCTATCGGAGTATAGGGAACAGAAGAACTTCATAGACCTCGTAATCGCCTCGAAAAGAACAGAGAGAATACTCGAAGATTTCAATTTTAAAGCCTCCGTGGACGAAGGGATTTTCGAATCAGATTACGAAAGAGAGCTCTTGCACTCATTCAAAAAGATAAAACCGGAAGTAGAAAAGTTTCTCGGCGTAAAAAATTACACATCGGCAATGGACAGGCTTCTCGATTTAAAAAAACCGATAGACAATTTTTTCGACAACGTGATGGTCAACGTTGAAGACGAATCAAAGATGATAAACAGAAAAGCTCTCTTGTCCGATATATCCAATTTTTTCAAAAGAATAGCCGACCTGAGCAAAATCGTGATAGAGGGAGAAGAAAGGGACAGGACTTCTTAGGTTTTATCCTCCAGTTTGCTTTTTGACGATTCCTTCTATGTAACTTACGTTTGCCTGATGAGGAAGGGTCAAAACACCCTTGCCCTCGTTTTCTTCATTCCACAGAGAAGCTGTTTTCACCGCGTTCTCGTTCATCGCCCAGCTCCTTCTCGCGACACCGCAGATCACATCCCAACTCAGAGCCGATCTGATTATAGCGTCCTTTTCGACCGAACCGTCGAGGACAAGTCCAAAACCTCCGTTGCTGGCCCTTCCTATGCCCACTCCCCCTCCGTTTGAAAGCACTGCAAGGGTCATGCCTCTGGCTACGTTTCCCGCAAAAGACTGTACCGACATTTCGGCGGTGTACCTGCTTCCGTCGTAAATATTCGCTGTCTCTCTTAAAGGAGAATCCGTTCCTGAAACATCGTGGTGATCTCTACCGAGGAGCACTGGTCCTATCTCGCCGTTTTTTATCATTTTATTAAACAAAAGAGCAATCTCCATCCTGCCTTTTTCATCCGCGTAGAGAATCCTCGCCCTGCTGCCTACGACAAGATTGTTTTTCATGGCGTCCCTTATCCAGACCCAATTGTCCCTGTGAAGAGAAGAGAGCTTTGGGTCAAGGCAAGACATGGCGGCCTTGTCGGTTTTTTCGAGGTCGGAATTTTCCCCAGATAGGCACACCCACCTGAAAGGGCCAAAACCTCTGTCAAAACAAACGGGTCCCATTATGTCTTCGACATAGGAGGGCCATATAAACCCATCCGTCATATCCCTTTCGTTTTTCGATATCTCCTTTTGCCCGGCTTCGAAGACGGAAGCCATAAAACTATTGCCGTAATCCCAAAACCGCGAACCCCTGTCCGTCAGTTTTTTAATGGCTGAAAAATGCCTTTTTAGCGACTCGTCCACTTTTTCTCTGAAAACAGAAGGATTATTTGAGAGAAGTTGCCTGCCTTCAGAAAATGTCAGTCCAACCGGCGTATAACCGCCTTCGTAGACAGCGTGGCAGGAGGTCTGGTCGGAAAGAAGCTCTACTTCAATATTTTCTTTTACGCAGTATTCAAGTAGATCGACGATGTTACCGTGATAAGCTATAGAAACAGGTTTTTCAGACTTTCTGTGTTTCTCTACTTCAGAAAAAACATTTTTAAGATCGCCGGTGACGATTTTAACCCAACCCTGTGAATGTCTGGTCCGGATTCTCGACTCATCTACTTCAGCGATTACACCTATACCCCCGGCAATCTCAACAGCTTTTGCCTGAGCGCCGCTCATGCCTCCAAGCCCTGAAGACAAAAAAAGGATTCCCGACAGGTCCTTATCCTCCGGGATATTCAGATACTTCCTTCCGGCGTTGAGAAGGGTGATGTAAGTTCCGTGAACTATTCCTTGGGGGCCTATATACATCCAGCCTCCCGCGGTCATCTGTCCATAGTTTGAAACTCCGAGTGACGCCGCCCTGTTGAAATTTTCGACATCGTCCCACTGGCCCACTAGAAGACCGTTTGTAGAAACGACTCTTGGAAGCGATTTTTTTGAAGGAAACAGCCCCAGCGGGTGACCTGACATAACTACGAGAGTCTGGTCGTCTTTCATAAAGCTGAGGTACTTTTTTATCAGATTGTACTGCATCCAGTTCTGACAAACCTGCCCCGTCTCTCCATAAGTGACCAACTCGTATGGATATAGAGCTACGTCGAAATCCAAATTGTTGTCGATGTTTAACTGAAGAGCCCTCGCTTCGAGTATCCCCTCGTATTCATCGACGCTTCGGGCTTTAATCTCTCCTTCGGGTCTGAACCTGTATCCATAGATTCTGCCCATGGTCAGAAGTTCTTCAAGAAATTCATGGGCGAGTTCTTCGTGATGCTTTTCCGGTATATAACGCAAAGCGTTGATCAAAGCTCTGTCAATTTCCCGCCCTTGTAGCGGCATCTTTCTTTTTGGGGCTCTTCTTATACCGGTTTTGAAATTTTTCCTGGACGGCAATTCTTCAAAAATATGGGTAATTGAGTTCTGTTTGGAATTCTTGTCGGACATGTAAGCCTCCATCGTATTTTTTATTTTTTTAAAAGGTCGGACAACACGGCGCTGAGTTCTTCTAATTTATAAGGTTTAAGTATTCTCCCGTCAAAGCCATAATTCCAAAACCTTGACAGGACAGGATCGTCGGAATAACCGCTTGAGACTATGCCGATAGCTTTTTCGTCTATATTTTTTATCAGTTTTATGGTGTCTTTTCCGCCTTTTTCGCCTGGAACAGTCAAATCAAGAATCACAGCGTCGTACCTTTCGCCATTTTTAACTTTTTTATCGTACAGTTTGACAGCTTGATCTCCATTGGAAGCGACATCACACTTGTAGCCAAGATAAGAAAGCATATCTTTAGCGATTTCTCTTATCATTATCTCGTCGTCCATCACGAGAATGTCCCCTTTTCCGAATACTATATTGTTAGTCTTCTCGTTTACCATCTCGTCGCTATGCGTCGCGGGTAAGTACAAGTTGAAGACGGAGCCTTTGTCTTGTTCGGAATATACGGTGATATGCCCCCCGTGATTTTTGGCAATGGTAAGGCATATCGAAAGCCCGAGACCGCTTCCTTTTTTCTTTGTCGAATAGAAAGGATCGAATATCTTGTTTAAATTTTCCGGGGATATTCCAACGCCCTCGTCTTTAACAGAAATTTTGACGTAATCGCCTTTCTCCAATGGCAGAGTCGAAAAATCATCGACTTCTGAATTAACCGCTTCAATTATGATTTTACCACCTGAAGCCATAGAGTGATCGGCGTTTATAACTAGGTTGTTTATCACTTGGCTAAGCTGTCCAGGGTCAGCTTCAACATTGAAAAGGTCGTTCTGAAATTGAAAAATACATTTGGATTTTGAACCTGTCAGAGCGAAAGTCGCCGTCTCTTCAATCAGACTCTTCAACGAAACGACGTTTTTTACCGGCGCTCCGCCTTTTGAGAAAACGAGAAGCTGCGTAGTGAGTTCTCTTGCCCTGTCTATTGCCTTTTCGGCTTTTTCAAGAAATTTAATTTTCGCTTTTTCTTCCGGAACAATTTTCGCCAGCGAAATATTCGCCAATATTCCCGCCAACATGTTATTGAAATCGTGAGCGATGCCTCCGGCGAGAATACCTACCGTTTCGAGTTTGTCGACTTTTGACAGTTCCTGTTCGATTTTTATTTTTTCCGTCACATCCCTGAAAACGAGCACTACTCCTATTATTTTTCCGGATTTGTCCTTTATCAAAGCGGCGCTGTCGGCGAGTATTCTCTCTTGACCTTCCTTGGAAATAAGGACCGCGCCTTCTGTTAAATTGGCTATTTCACCTGACTTTATAGCCCTGTCCACTGGATTTTCAATGGATTCCCCCCCCATTTTATCTACTATGCAAAATACTGCGTCGACATTTCTTCCAACTGAATCTTCCTCTCTCCACCCGGTGAGTTTTTCCGCCACGGAGTTCATAAGGACTACTTTACCGTTCATGTCCGTCACGATAACTCCGTCGCCGATGGATTTCAGAGTCACAGCCAACCTTTCTTTTTCGGAGTTGAGGTTTTCTTCGGTCTCTTTGATGGCGGATATATCCATCATCATTCCAGTCAGCGCTTTTCCGTCGAAATAGACGTTCAGAAGGGTTCTTTTCAATTTACTCTTTTTTGTCCTTAAATCAATTTCCCAGTTTTTGAGTTTTTTCACACTATAAATATTTTCAAAAAACGCTGATGCGCCTTCGGGTTTGACGTAGAAGGAAGAAATATTATGCTTTAAAAGTTCGTCGGAAGAGTCACAGTCCAAGATCTGAGGCATGGCTTCGTTGGCAAAAATAAAATTTCCATTTGTATCCATAATGAAAACGCCTACAAGTGAATTATCGACGATGTTTCTGTATTTGTTTTCAGATTCTTCAAGAAGTTTTTTCGTCTTCTCCTTCTCAGTGCTCTCATAAGCCAAAGAAGCTATATCAGAAACAGAACCGACAAAATTTTCATCTTCATCCGTCCACTCGACGTAATCTCCTGCGTTTTCAAATGTGATGACCCCTATTACACTGCCTTCAGATCTGATAGGCGCGTCGAGAATTGAGTATATGTTCATGTTTTTGCAATATACATCGGCTAATTCAGAGGTTGATGTTTCTGAATAAACGTCTTCGACCGCGAGTGTCCGGTTTATCTCGATGTAATTAAAATAAAGGGGGCAATCTTCAGTCTTTATCGAAAATCCTTTTTCAAATCTTCCTCTGGTTTTGTCATACATTATAAAGCAGACAAGCATGGTCTGGTCTTCGTTGTAAAACCATATACTCGAGTGTGAGACCTTGAGAGCGTTCGCTGTTTTCTCGAGAAGAAGAGCGTAGTATTCCCATAAATCCTCGCTTGTCATCCTTATCAGATCGAGCAAAACTTCTTGAAATATTTTCGCCTTGACTGCCTTTTCTTTTCTTTTGTCTTCTTCGATTTTTTTCTCGGTGATATCTTCAGTCATTATGACGACTCTGTCGACGTACCCTTTTTCATCGAGGATAGAATAGAAATAGTGGGATATCCAAATCGGGTCGCCTCCTCTCGGCCTTTTGACAAAAAGCTGAGGGATATACAGAGATCCTCCGTTTTTATACAGATTTTCAACCTCGGTAAGCCAGTCGCTCAAATAAGAGTCCTTGTAGTCCAATTTCAATTCTTTCCTGTCTTGTCTATCTTCATCAATCTGTATATCGTTCATGTTCCACAAATTTTTCCATCTCTCGTTGAAAAAAAGGAGTTTTCCCCTGCTGTCTCTGACGGAAATCCCTATGGGTGAATTTCTTATTACCGCGTTTGCCATTTCGGAATTAAGAATCTCTTCTCTACTCGACCTTGTAATGGAGTCGAGCATCAAATTTATATTTAGGCAAAGTTTTGATATTTCGTCTTTACCCTTGCAATCCAGCCTCTTTTGTTCAATTGGCTTAACGGTGAGGTCTTCAGCGAATTTGGATAAAGTTGAAATTTTCCGCAGAATATAACGGTCTATGAAGATACTCGTCAGCAAAAAAAAAACAAGACAAAAAACCAAGTCGAGAAAAAGAAGAGGGAATATGTTGTTAAGCAAAAAAAAGAATAAAAAAGACGCCAAAGCAAAAATTGTCAGCGTCAGATGAGTTTTGGTTCTCAAAGACATATTACTATTTTTTAATTATATTTTACAGGATTTATCAGTTTCGTAAAACAAAGATTTTTACATTTTATAGATTTTCAATTTCAAACCAAGAACCTTTTAAGCTTTCCATTTATATCAAAAACACCTCCGGTTAAAGCATTTTTAAAAGGCATTTGTGTATTTCCCGCTTAAGATAAGAAAAACGGTCGTTGATATCAAGCGGAGTATTTCCTTTCATAGTCAGAACGAGATCCGAAAATGAACCCGATCCAGAAAATATTCGCAAAAATTTTCTGATTGATTGTCCTCTTTCTGCACCTTTCAAAGCAAAAATTTCATCTCCAAATGATCTGATAGCGCTCGCCCAGCTAGTTTCTCCGAACTTTTCAAGAAGAATTGCAGTCTCGCATATAAGAGTTTCAATATTCTGTATTTTATCCATTTTTATAAGTTCTCATTTTGTAAATTTTAAAATTCGCAGGGCATATCTTTCATCAAGATATTGAAAACTTATAATTATAATGTTTAAAAAAATGTAATCCCGTCAATTACTCTTTACATGGCAAATGGAAAATATTAAACTTCAAGCTGGAAACATGACCAAGCATAAGTTTAATAGCAAAGAGAAAAGTTACAAAAAACCAGTAATAATTTATCAATTATTCGGTAAAATTGTAAAATTTTTCGGAATCTGGTTCGGATTTACATCAATTTATTCATCACTTTCGGTATGTCCTTTCTGTGGAAAGCCCGGTTGTCCTGTCGGTATAGCCTCTGCTGGTTTAGCTGGTTTTTTGCTGACCTTTTTCCTTTTAGACCGCAAAACTTTTTTCCGAAAACTCATCGAATTTGTCTGCCGGTCAAAATTCTGTTTTCAATCCAAGCAAATTCTTGAACCTAAAAAGGAGCGCGATATGTTTTGCAATCAATGTCAGGAAACTGCCAAAAACACAGGCTGCACTGTAAAAGGAGTTTGCGGAAAGACCGAAGAGACTTCCAACCTCCAGGATTTGCTCGTTTTTGCCTGTCTAGGACTTTCCTACGTCACGCTTGAAGCCAGAAAAAACGGCATCGACACCAACTTAGAAAGCAGACACATAGCCAATTGCCTTTTCATGACAATTACCAACGCGAATTTCGACGATAAATCCATCGTCTTTGCTATAAAGGAAAGTTTGAAATATCGCGAAAATTTAAAATCCCGCTTCAAACCGACCGCCACGCACGATTCAGCTTCATGGACAGCGGAATCTGAAAACGAATTCTACGAAAAGGCTAAAGAGGTGGGGATTCTGACCTACGACACTGATGAAGACATAAGAGGACTCAAGCAATACGTTTTGTTCGGAATCAAAGGCATGGCTGCTTACACGGAACACGCCTTTCACCTCGGCTTTGAAGAAAATGAAATCTACGATTTCATAGAACAGAGTCTGGTCATGATTACAAAACAAACGGATACGCAAAACGCGCTCAACTGGCTCGTCAAAACCGGCGAATACGGCGTAAGAGCAATGGCTTTGTTGGACAAGGCGAACACCACCGTCTTCGGAGATCCCGAAATCACAAATGTCAATATAGGCGTCGGGAAAAATCCGGGAATTTTAGTCAGCGGACACGACTTGAAAGATTTAGAGCAATTGCTTTTACAGACCGAAGGAAAAGGTATTGACGTCTATACTCATTCCGAGATGCTTCCGGCCAACGCTTATCCAAAACTGAAGAAATACAGACATCTGGTAGGCAACTATGGAAACGCATGGCATCGTCAATTAGAGGAATTCGAAACATTCAACGGCCCAATACTTTTCACAACAAATTGTCTGGTCCCGCCGAGGAAAACAACGACATACAACGACAGAGTTTTCACCACAGGCGCCACAGGAATGCCCGAGTGGAAACGGATTGATAAAAAATTGCCCAACGGACACAAGGATTTTACCGAGATCATTGAAAAGGCAAAAACCTGCCACCCTCCAACAGAAATTGAAAACGGAGAAATAACGATTGGGTTCGCTCACAATCAGGTGATGGCTCTCGCCGACAAATTAATCCAGGCGATAAACTCAGGGACGATAAAAAAATTGGTCGTCATGTCAGGGTGCGACGCAAGACAGAAATCACGCGAGTATTACACGGAATTTGCTCAAAAACTGCCCCAAGACACTGTTATTTTGACATCAGGTTGCGCAAAATACCGTTACAACAAATTAAACCTGGGGAATATCGGCGGTATCCCGCGGGTCCTGGACGCCGGACAGTGCAACGACAGTTATTCCTGGGCTTTTGTGGCGTTGAAGTTGAAAGAAGCTTTAAAACTCGACGACATAAACAAACTTCCCGTTGTTTTCAACATCGCCTGGTATGAACAAAAAGCGATTATCGTCCATCTCGCTCTGTTGTACTTGGGAATAAAAAACACCCATATAGGGCCCACCCTTCCCGCTTGGCTTACGCCCAATCTTTTAAGGACAGTTCAGGAAAAGTTCGGAGTTCAGACCATTAAGACAGCCCAAGAGGATATGAAGATTTTCGGATTGGAATAACCTCAAGTAATAGAAATTGCTCAGAACAACTGTCTGAAATCTCAATGAAGGGGATATGAGAGAACAGGTCACACGACAAGACCTGGCACTAATCATAAGAATATTTAACACGAAGCGTGTTAAAGATCTGCTTTACCCCTACACGAAGGATAAATTGTAAACAATTCATCTTCACGAAGTTTGAAAAATAACAAATTGTAACCCCTCCTTAGAATGATTGTTTTAATTAAATGATTATAAATCTCGCTGTTTTTCAATTGAAAGATCTGGCTTAGCGAAAGGCGAGTAAATTTTTTCAAAGCTTTTTCAGTGTTTGAGTTTGTCAGGTAAAATCATATCAAAAATCATCAAAGTTAATGATTTGAAACTGCCTATAAATCATAAGCATTGAAGTCTAACCCAATGAGTGGTACGAAATATCTTATTAACAATTTTTCTGGATAGAAATTGATATCTGTATATTGCATTATTCATAATTCATTTTCTGCTCCCAAAACACTCCATACATCTGAGTTAATCCCGGCATATTTCAGTTTTATCTTGCTGGGAATTTATGTTTCTCTGGCGATATACCATCTCATGGTATACTGGGGTAGACCCGAAGACAAAAACAATCTCAGATATTCACTTCTGATATTTTCATTCATATTGTTTGTCATCCAAATAATGCTCCTTCCGGAGTACGATCCGAAATACCGCCTTTTCCCTTTGGTTTTCAGGATTGCTTCAGAAAATATTACGGTAGAATTTTTAATCTTCTGCTTTTTATATTTCATATATTACGCCCT
>JAFGSQ010000022.1 GCA_016934535.1 candidate division WOR-3 bacterium | reverse complement strand
GTTGAAAAAGGCGAAAGAGCGGCAATAGTAGGTCCGAGCGGAGCGGGCAAGACGACAATAGCAAATCTGATAATGAGGTTCTACGATCCCGATGACGGTAAAATTTCTTTGGACGGTCATGACATAAAAAATATAAAACTGAAATCGCTGAGAAACAGCATAGCTCTTGTGTCCCAGGACATTTTTTTATTCCGGGACACCGTCATGGAAAACATAAGGTTCGGCTCTCCGTCTGCTACAGACGATAAGGTCGTCGAAGCCGCGGAAAAAGCGAACGCGGATGCTTTCATTACAAAACTGGAGAAAGAATACGACACCATAATAGGCGAGAGAGGTTCAACTCTGTCCGGAGGCGAAAAGCAGAGAATTTCCATCGCAAGGGCAATCTTGAAAAACGCGAAGATTCTGATCCTCGACGAAGCGACTTCCCAGCTGGATGCGGAGTCCGAAAACTTTATCAGACTTGCGATGTCTGAACTGATGAAGGAAAGAACGTCAATAGTTATTGCCCACCGTTTGAGCACTATAAAAGACATGGACAAAATAATAGTTTTAAACAAAGGCGAAATACTTATGACGGCTAAGCATGAAGAACTGTTCGAGAAATGCGAGCTCTACAAGAGTTTATACGAGTCTTTTTCAAACTTCAGCGCATGATTTTCAATCTGAAACATTTTTGAGTTTTTCTTTTAACGATGAAAGATATTTGGGTAAACCGATCTTTTTGTATATGTTTTCAGCTTCATAATAATGTGCTTTGCTTCGTTCAATGTCACCCATGGAAGAATAAAGATCGCCGAATAATTCTTCTATCCTCGCCGTGCTTTGATCGTCAGGAATGTCCAGTAGTTTGTTTATTTGATCGGCTCGTTCTATGATAACGCGCGCTTTAGTCAAATTCCCTGTTTTCATGAGAGTTTTGGCCATGTTGATCAGTACGATTATTGAATACTTATTGTTTACTCCGAATATTTTTGTAAATCCGAATAAAGAAGCGCCGAGATGTTTTAAAGACTCTTCTAAATTCCCGAGTTCTCTTTGAATGTTGCCGAGTTGATTTAAAGAAGTTGCTGTCTCGGCGTGATGCTTTCCGAAGTGTTTCATTCTGCCTGACAATGCCTTTTCAGTATATTTCAGTGCCTCTTCAAGATTGTCGTTTTCCAAATATGAATAACCGATGTTGTTGAAAATATTGCAGGCAAATACAGTTTCGAGGCCAAGAGTGTCCTGGTAAATTTCGAGAGCTCTGCCGAAAAAATATATCGCACCTTCATAATCGGGAACATCGTTGTAGATGGCTCCTTTGTTGCCGTATAAAAAGGCTATGTCGGGGTGTTTTTCTCCGTAAATGTCTTTTAAAACGTCTATGGCTTTGTCTATGTATTTGATTGATTTTTGAAGATCGTTGTTATAATAACAGCACACGGAAATATTCGCAGTGAAATAAGCGTTTTTTGGAGACCGTGATTTGCCAATCTTCTCCATAATCTCTATCGACTTATTGTGGTATTCAAGAGCTTCATCGAGACGGTTTATTTCCGTTAAAACCACACCTATGTTATTGTATGTGTCGGCAACTCTTTCATCCAATTCTCCGTAATTGTTTTTTTGAATTTTTAAAGCTTTGTTGGAGTAATCCAACGATTTTTGGTACTCATTTTTTTCCTTGTAAATTACTGCGAGATTCGTCAGTATCTCTTCGGGAAGATCTGAGTTTTCTGGAAGCAGGGATATGCAGGATTCATAGAATTTTAGGGCTTTGTCGTATTCACCCATGTAACGGTAATTTATACCGATGTCGATGAAATATTTGATTTTCAGAGACACGTCTTCAATGTTGAATTTTTCAAGAATTTCGAGTGATTTTTCCAAAACGGAAACTGAAGAACGGTAATCTCCCTTTTCAAACAAGTACCGACCCGTGATTTTCAGTATTTTTGATGTCTCCGGATGGCAGCTGCCATACAGCTTGACTGATATTTTTAGGGATTTTTTCAAATATTCCCATGCTTTCTCAACGTAATACTTTTCGAGTGATTCTACCGCGGATTTTTTGTAATATTCGCAGGCGAGTTCCATAAGCTCAGCGTTTTCGAAATGATATGCTATTTCCGGGTAATGTGCGGGATCGTCTTTGAACTTGTTCAAAAGAACTTCTCCGACCAATTTGTGAAGTGATCTCAAGTGTTCTTTTAATTGCATCTGATAAACAGTGTTTCTCAAAAGAGAATGGCTGAATATGTATTTTAACTCGGTGATTTTTTTCCATATTCTGAATCCTGTCGTAGTTTTTATTACGCCATCTATGTCGTCGAATTGCTTGCTCGCTTTCTCTGAATGTGTTCTGTAGATTTTTATCAGTTCTTTCAAAACATCGACTTCGAATTCCATGCCGAGAACGCTTGAAATGACAATCGTCTCTTTGATTTCCCCGGTGAGTCTATCAATTCTCGATACTATAATGTCATTTATCCTGACTGGTATTTCTTCAGTGTTTCTGTCGAGCCGGAAAATATTTTCTGAAAGTCTTAAGTGTCCGTTTTCAAGCAGGAAAAAGCAATATTGTTCAGTATAGAAAGGATTACCCCCGGCTCTCTCGTGTATAAAATACAGCAAATCCTTATCGCATTTGTGACAGAGGAAGTTTTCAATCATGATTGCATTTTGTTCAGGCAATAACTCGGAAAGAAGAATGTCGATAAATTCAATTTCGGGATCGGTTTGTATCTTCGGCTTTGACAGGTCGTCGTTTAAACGACTCGAAAATATTATCATGATCGGATAATGCTCGATGTTGATAAAAAGAGTCTTGATAAAAGCCAAGGAGTCCGAGTCGTAATCATTGAAATCGTCGAAGACAATTATTATGGGTTTGATAGACGACAGAAAACGGAAAAAATCTCTCAGCGACAGGTTTATGAGTTCAGGCAGTTTGCTGTTTTCGATGTCTGAAATCATAGGATGGTTTGAAAAAAAGCCTAGAAAATACCCCACAAAAACCTTTATCCTCAGAATTTCATCACTTGGCGGATCAGCATCGGTTTTCGAAACAAAATTTTTGAATAATTCGGAAAATTTATTCTCGAAAGCGGTCTTGTTTTCAGAAAGACTCGCTTGTTCTGAAATGTCAAAACATTTATTGAGGCTAAGTTTAACAGGGTTCATGCTTTTTTTCACAACCGGATCGGTAGTGAAAATGAATGTGCGGGCATTTTTTGACGATCTTTTTGTGAACTCTTTTATGAGCTGGGATTTTCCCATTCCCGCTTCGCCGTATATGTAATGCAAGCCGGGAAAGAATCCCGAGCATGTTTTTTTCAATTGCCCTGTCAAAAAGGACAATTCATTTTCCCTGCCCACGAATTCGGTTTCGAAATCGGTCAGTTTATTTTTTTTAGACATCAGCTTTCCGATGCGTTGCTCTTTATTAAATCCTTTGAGTTTTTCGAGTAAAAACTCGCCGGTGATGAATTTGTCCTTAACTTTGTTGCCGACATCGTCTGTAATCAAAATTTCGCCGTATTCAGATCTGGTCATCAGCCTCGAGGCAAGATTTACAACACTTCCCAGCGCGGTGTATTCGCATCTTGAAATCCCTCCAACAAATCCTGCGTAAACTGTTCCGTGAGTCATTCCAATTTTTATATTGTCACCGTGAATATCCTTAAGCTTAAGTGAAAACCCGCAAGCTCTCTCAATGTTATTGTCGAATGAAACCGGAGCTCCGAAAAGCACTAAAGAGACAAAACCTTTGTCCGTGTAAGTTATTTTATTGACATGTCCTCTGAATTCACTTGAAAGATTCAGTATTGAAAGGACGACCGATTCAACGGAATTTGCTTCAGTTTGCTTGATTGAAATGAAAACTGGCGATATTAAACGGAATTCACCCTGACGAGTTATTTTTGAAATGCCTGGATGAATGAATTTTTCGGAGGCGTCCGCTGATTGTTCTGTCAGTACATATTCTGTTTTTTGAGCGATGAGAAGTTTTTCCAAAACGAACATGTTGTTGGAAAGAGGCCGCGTCTTTGCCGAACGGAAAGATTTGACGTTCATGCGGGCGTCGATTACAGTTTCCATCATGTCGCAGTTATTTTCGCATTCGATGCAATTTTTGACAGTTTCACCTGAAAAATAATATATTTTTCTCAAATCGTTTCCGATTATTGAAAATTCTATTTCGCCGAAAGATATACCTGTTTTTATGGACATATAAAAATTTCCGAATCTGGTTCTGAAAACGGATTTGTCGGAAAAGTAGCCGGTGATTTCATCGGAAGACAATAAAGCGTTCGTGTGACTTTCTTCTCCGGGAAAAATTGCCGTTAAAGCGTCTCCTTCGAATGATGAAACAAATCCTTTTTTCCCGTGTATGCTTGTAATTATTCTCTCAAACGTCCGGCTGATGAAATTACCGAGAACTTCTATGCCCTCTTTGTCTTCTTTCATCAGTTTGTCTGTTATGGAAGTAAATCCTGTCAAGTCGAGAAACATGACGCATCCCGTAAATGTGCCCTCGTATTCTCCCTTGAAATATTTTTCCGATATAAAGTCTGGAATGAATTTTTTCATTTTTTTTCTGATGCGTTATTACTTTATAATATCAATTTAAAAGGATTGTGTCTTTATAGATGAATAATGAACAATAAAAGGGGTTTGATTTGAAAATCATAGATCTTCGTTCGGACACGGTGACGAAACCGACCGAAAAGATGAGAAAGGCTATATTTGAAGCTGAAGTAGGCGACGATGTTTTGGGGGAAGACCCGACTGTAAACGAGCTCGAAAAGCTCTCAGCGGAAATACTCGGCAAAGATGCCGCCCTCCTCGTGCCGTCAGGGACGTTCGGCAATCAGCTCGCCATTGTTTCTCATTGCTCGAGAGGCGATGAAGTCATTGTTTCAGAGGACTGTCACATAGTCGTTCACGAAGCCGGAGCGAGTTCCGTAATCGGCGCGGTTCAGCTCAGGACGGTCCAACCGGTTTCCGGAATACTGACGGCGGATGAAATTGAACCCCGGATAAGAAAAGACAAAGACATTCACTTTCCGAAAACGGGCCTTATATGCCTTGAAAACGCCTTGTCCAACGGAGACGTACAGACAGTGAAAGAGATGAAAAGGATAAGTGACTTGTCAAAAAAATGGGACGTTCCAATACATCTCGACGGGGCGAGGATTTTCAACGCCGCTGTCTTTCTAGGAGTCGAACCTTCAGAAATAGCAAAGAACTGTGACAGCGTCATGTTCTGTCTTTCAAAAGGGCTTTGCTGTCCTGTCGGATCCATATTGGCTGGAACGTCACGATTCATTGAAAAAGCCAGGAAAAACAGAAAAATAATGGGCGGCGGTATGAGGCAGGCCGGAATAATAGCCGCACCCGGCATCGTCGCCCTGAAAGAGATGACTGAGAGACTTTCCGAGGATCACGAAAAAGCCAAAAAGCTCGCGGAAGCTTTTTCGTGGTACAACATTTTCAACGTCAATGTTGATAAGGTCAAGATAAACATGGTTTTTATTAAATTCTCTACAGAAAATACTGCCGGTAAATTTATTGAAATTCTAAAAGAAAATAATATATTGACTTATCCCCCTGAAAACCGGTTTGTCAGATTAGTCACTCACAGAGAGATCTCAAACGAAGACATAGAGCGCTTTATCGAAGTTCTGCCTTTAATGGCGGAAAGACTTGGTAAAGCAAATTGAAAATAACTTTTACGATTTAACTTCAGGAGGGTTTATGGAAGCGATGGAATGCATCCTGACCAGGCGTAGCATCAGAAAATATATAAAAAAAGAGATTTCAAAGGAAGACTTGGACAAAATAATGAAAGCAGCTATGTTCGCACCTTCGGCGAGAAATCTGAGACCGTGGCATTTTATAGTTGTCGACGACAGGAATACTATGGAAAAAATGGCAGGAGTTCATCCATACGCGAAAATGCTGCTTGAGGCGCCTTGTGTCGTTGTTGTCTGCGCCGACGAGAGCATACAGGAAAACGCCGGATACTGGGCTCAGGACTGCTCGGCGGCTCTACAGAACATTCTTTTGGCGGCTAATTCTCTCGGTATAGGCTCGGTGTGGCTGGGAGTTCATCCGAGAGAAGACAGGACGAAAGGTATTTCGGAACTTTTCAGGCTTCCTGAAAAAATTAAACCTCTCGGAATAGTCGCTCTCGGTTATCCGGCCGAAAAACCCGAACAGCCAAAGAGATTCGACCCTTCGAGGATACACCTGAACAAGTGGAAATAATAAAAGGGCGGCAGGAGCCGCCCTAAAAAATTCGCCTTATAAAAAAGTTTATTCCATCATTTTCGCGGCGAAAAGCTTATCCATGCCGACTGTGTCCTGTTTGACTTCAGGAACGCCGGGAATCATGTAATCAACTACATAATTTGTCTCTACGACGGCTGAAATGGCGCCGAAGTACCACACGAAACTTGTGCCGTTGGGCGCTATCATGACGGGTGTTCCGGCGACAAAAGTCTCGGGAGTAGCGTCGGTTTTCACAACGTAATAATAAGCGTTCGTGTTGGGATAGGTTCTTCCTGTTTCGCCCTTGGCAAACGAGTCGGCCCAATTAAAAGTGATTGAGTCTTCGGTTAAAACCGTGACGTAAGCTGAATCGTAGTGGAAAGATTCGGTCGTAGTCGTACGGGCAAAAATAAATGATCCCACTTCGACGTATACTTCCTCGACAACCACGGTGGTCGTGTCAACTACCGTAGTGTCTACTGCTGTCGTGTCAGTCTGTTCCTGCGGTTTCTGACTGCAGGATATCGCCCCCAAATATAATGCAAAAATTGCTGTCAGAGCGAGTGTTAGAACGATGCTGTTCCTCTTCATAACTGATTTTCCTCCTGTTGATGTACGCTTTTCCAAGCACATTATTCACATGCTTACACTTATGTAACACATACTTTTCACCATGAAAAGCTATGATACATTCTGAAATGAAACCCAATCGGTTTTTGATAAGCGTGCATTATATAACTATTTTTTAAAAATGCAAGCACAATTTTATTGATGTCAGGCACTAAAAAGCAATATAATTCAAAACATGAAAACAGTGATTTTGACGAGAACTTTCAGGGCTGACGCCGCTCACAAAATTGCGGGATTGACCAAGGAGCACAAGTGCAGTTCAATTCACGGTCACTCATTCAGGATAGAAGTCAGTGTCAAGGGCGAGGTAGATCCCGACAAGGGATGGCTCATGGATTTCGGTGACATTAAAGATATTGTCAATCCGACAATAAAAAAAATAGATCATAAATTTCTCAACGAAATTGAAGGCGTCGAATCCGGAACGAGTGAAAATCTCGTTATTTGGCTTTGGAACAGTTTAAAGCCGGTTTTACCCCAGCTCTTTGAGATAACTGTCTGGGAAAGCGACAGTTCCCGCTGTTCATACAAAGGCGAATGAATTGAGCATGCCGGATATTCAGAACGACGAGCCCGAGCACGGAATAGACGTCGATTCAGTCGGCGTAAAAGACATCTTTTTCCCGATTTCGGTCGAAGACAGGGCAAACACAAAACAGCAGACCATTGCCAGAATCTCGATGTTCGTCGAACTGCCGAAACATTACAGGGGAACTCACATGAGCAGGTTCGTCAGCGTCCTGCACTCGTATCAAAAAGAATTTTCAATGCTCAACATGGGAGAGATATTAAAACATGTAAAAGAAGGTCTCGAGGCTGAAAAAGCGTTGATGGAAGTCGGATTTAAATACTTCATAAAAAAGAAGGCTCCCGTCAGCAAAATAGAGAGTTTGATGGACTACGACTGTTGTTTTCGCGCGGCGACGGGTGGAAAAGATGATTTTGTTCTCGAAGTGAAAGTCCCGGTGATGACGCTTTGCCCCTGTTCCAAGGAGATATCCGCCAGGGGAGCTCACAATCAAAGGGCGGCTGTTAGAATTCAGGTGAGATACAACGATTTCATCTGGATAGAAGAACTTGTCGAATTGGCTGAACGCAACTCGAGCGGGCCGGTTTTTTCCCTGCTCAAAAGGGAAGACGAAAAATTTGTCACGGAAAATGCTTTCGACAGGCCGCGTTTTGTCGAAGACGTGGTCAGAGGCATTGCCAAAGAACTTTTAGACGATAAAAGAACACTTTGGTTCCGCGCCGAATGCGAAAGCATGGAGAGTATTCATAATCATTCCGCCTACGCTGTCATAGAACGAAGAAAATAATTTGTTCCCTGTCAGTTGATCCATGGAAAAACGAACATTCCCTGAGTCGAGTCAAAAGCGCAGGAATCGGCTTCAGACATGCTTCCGACGTGAACGCTTAAAGATTGTGCGATAGCTGTTATGCGCCTTGTGTCGTATGGAGAAAATTCTGCCGTTTCCCCCGAGATAAAGAGAGACAAAGCTTTGACGGCATCTTTTATCAGGACTTCGTATTTCCCGCCGGAAGGCTTGAATTGAACATAAGTCGGAAGGAAAGACACTTTAGAGATTTTTGTCTTTCCCGAAAAATACATAACTATATCTAACTTAAGGATTATTCCCGCGTCCCGAGGAACCGTCCTCTGCGATGAAATGAAGTTTCCGAGGGAGTAAGCGCAAAACGCGTGACCGGAGGCATGTTCCCTGTCAGATCGGTCCAACCACTCAAAGGGCTGGACGACGTGAGGATGCATCCCTATGACCGCGTCGGCTCCGAAAGTAACTATCGTGTCGAAGAAAGATTTTTGCCCGGGTGAAGGGCGCAAAGCATATTCAGTGCCGTAATGCAGTACGACTACTGTAAAATTTGTTCCCTCATTTTTCGCTTCCGAAATGTCCGCGTGTATTTTTTCCGCGTCTATATAATTTACAAAACAGGTGCTATTACCTGGCAGAGAGAGGCCGTTTGTGCCGTAAGTGTATGAAAGGAATGCGATTTCAATTCCGTTGACGCTGACAACAGTGAATTTCTTTTCACTCGAATCGGCGAATGTTCCCGTGTGGCGTATTTGAAGGCTGTCGAGTACTCTCAAAGTTCTTCGGAGTCCATATTCGCCTCTGTCGAGGCAGTGATTGTTGGCGGTCGTCAGAAGGTCAAAACCGGTTTCTTTCAGAGCAAAGGCGAGCTCGTCGGGAGAGTTGAAAAGCGGATAGCCTGAAAAGATATTGTCTTCACCGGAAAGCGTCGTTTCGAGATTGCCAACAGTCAAGTTTGACTGAATCAGGATTTCGCGAACATCCTCGAAACTTCCGGTGAACGAATAATTACCGGCATATCCGTCGAAAGCGCCTTTCAGTTGTTCGTCGTGAACCATTATGTCACCGACGAATACAACGGAGATTCTTTTTGGTAGAAATCTCGAATAAAAATCTGATTCTGATAGTTGCAAAAGTGATGAAAAAAATAAAAGACAATAGTTGATTACGAATATTGCGGAATTTGACATACGAATAAATTCAGTTGCCGAAAATCTCCGGTCTAAGTGTATATTTGACTATTCTGTCCCCGTTGGCCGTGAAAAGGCAATTGTTTTTGTCTATGTGCATGCTGTAATTGGGCGCTTCTGCCGAAAGGTGAGTCAGGAATTTACCGTCCTTGCTGAACACTTCAATTCCGTCGTTGTCGGATACGTAGATGTTCGATTGATTGTCCACAGCGATTGAAGTCGAAGCGAAGCTTATAGACCCAGGATCGTTCCCTTCCGAACCTATCCTGTTCAGAAACTTGCCTTCCGGCGAGAATCTGAAAACCGAGCAGTTGAATGTTCCCAGAATGTAGACATATCCAGATCCGTCAACCGCCAGGTGGCAATCGAGTTCGGAATCGTCCGAGTGAGAAGACACGGCATTTTGGATTGTCCAGACGACGTTTTTGTTTTTATCCACTTTCGCCAAATTCTCGCTTTCGTAGATAACGTATATGTATCCGTCTGCGCACACCGCCACCTCAGAGAAGTAATGCGTTGATAAAACGTTTTTCGGAATTGAATCTATCAGGGTGCCGTCAGCAATATCGTATGAGAAAACGTCTCCTTGCACCACTGCAAAAAGCTTTCCGGAGTTGTCAATTGAAAATGACTGAACGTATGTTTTGCGGCCTGTCTTCCATTGTCTCAAAAAATTCATAGAAGAATCGAAAACCTGTATTCTTCCGTCTTCGTACTCGCAAGTTACAATATGTCCGTCATAAGTTGTCAATACCAGCCTGACGTCCTGGAAATAACCCGGTCCGGTCCCTTCGGATCCGAACTCGAGCTCTTTTGCTATTTCTCTGTTTTCACTGAAGGTTTTTGAAGATTTGACATTATGAAAAAGCAGAAATATACCGGAGGTCATCAAAATGATAATGCTGAGCGCTATCACGGCCAAAGATACGGCTGTTTTTTTAACCGGTACGACTTCTATGGAAGAAAAGGAGCTTGTAATGTTTTGCATGGATTTTGAGTCGAAGGTAATTTCGTGGTCATATTCCCTGTTTTTGTTTTTAATTTGCAGATAAGTCAGACAGTAAGGACATTTGTATTTTCCTTTTACCTTTTCGGGATCGAGTGGGGCTCCGCAGTTCGGGCATTTGAATACATCTTTGTCCATCATGATTTTTCATTCTCCGTTATTTTATTGTGGTATACAAAAACTCCGTATGGTCTTGAAATTCTCACCCGGGGAAGAAAGTAGAGAGGGAAGGAAGCCTGAATCGTCTCTTTTATTACCGGTTTGAAAAAATCACGGAGCCGAATGTTGACGTAATCATCGTCTGCTCTTCCCACGAACACAATGCAAGAGTTTTTCAATGAGAGCTCTTTGATCTTTAAGCACGTTTTATTCAATTCTTCGGGGGAAAGGTAATACAAGACTTCGGAGCAGAAAAAAAGGTCGAATTTTGCGTCAGTTGAAAATGAACAAACGTCGGCTCTTTTGAATTCGAGCCGTTTTTCATTTTCGAACTTTTTCCCTGCTTCCCGTACCGCTTTAACCGAAATGTCAATGCCTGTGACTTTTTTCGCGACTCTCAGCAGAGAAGATGTGAATGAGCCTGTGCCGCATCCGACGTCGAGTGCGTTTTCGAATCCTGACTTTCCGATTATATCGATTACTTTGGAAATCTTCTCTTTTTCGTAATCCGATTTTTCAGTTTTAAAAGGGTCGTTCATTGCCGAATAAAGCAAGTCGAAAAAAAAAGCCGAATCGGTTGTTCTTACCGTCAGATAATAAGCCTCGGTGAAGAATTTTACGGGGCCCGGACCAAGAATGTTTACAGCCATCGTTGATATGATAAAATAAATCTGCGTCAAAAGCGAGAAATGTTGTCAAAGGCTTTTCAAAAGCCGTTATAGTCATTATAATGAATAATAAAAAAAAGAGGCGCTAATGGAAAAACCCAAAAGTGAGATTCAAAAAGGAAAGTTGAAAAAAATGTCCGAACTTTCCAAAATTGACCCGAAAGATATAATAAACATTGACCCTGCCATAGAAAGAGGCATGGGGGTCGCGTACATTCTGAGTCTTCAGAAGCTTACGACGAACATAGTTAAAAACAATTCTCCGAGAATGAAAAGGATAGTCAAGGACACGATAGATGTCTGCCTTAACGCCGCTGTCTCTTCGGGAAAAATAAACGTGATTCTTTTCGACGACCAGATTGAGAAAAATACGGCTTTGCTCGAAAGGATACAGAAAGATCTCGAAATAAGTTTCGATCACATTACCACGGACAAGCTTCACCTGGACAGCATAGTACCTTACATGCTCGGTCTTCTTTTTGACGAAAATGTCAGCATTCTCGAACAGAACGAATCCAAACTTAAAAGCGCTTACGCCCTAATAGCCGGTTTCTGGACCATATTTCAGGCATATCTCATCAAGCTGGGATACGGTAAATCCGACAGGGAGAATTTCCTGAAATATCTCGAAAGCATAGCGAAAAAAGAAGACAGAGCCGACCTCGTGGAAAACGATTTGTCTAATTGCGAAATACGATCGAACAGGCTTATCGAAGAAATCAACCGTTACATTCCAAAATCAAAAAAAATGCTTTATTCGATAGACGACAAAATCGAATACACGATAAAAAAAATGAGATACCAGAAAGAATCTCTCTCTAAATTGACAAACATGGAAATGAGCTCTCTGGAAAAATTGTCGAACGAGATTTTCACGAACAGAGACGACGACAAAAAAGAGATGTTCACGGCAGAATCCGACACGGAAAGAGGTTCGGCAATCTATCCAATACAGGCAAAAATCGAGATCATCAAGGAAATATTCAACATTCTGAAAGTGTTAGGCAGTTCCGACAAAGAAATTCTCGCCGCTACGGACAAGATATCAATTTCAGAATTCAAGTTTTACATATATGAAAAAGCCCTCGACCTCGTCCGTGAAATAATAACCAATCCTGACGTCGACAAATACGAAAAAGAAAAGAAGGAGCCCATAATAGATTTCGGCGAAGTCGCCATTTACATAGACGAGATAGTGGATTTCAATGTGATAATGCTCGACGATAACCTGAGAGAAATAATCGAAGAACTCGGCGGAAAAGCCATGGAAAAGAAGAAACTCGAAAGGGAAAAACTTATAATTGAATCCATTGAAAAAGCGCAGGAATATCTGGAAAAACCCACTGAAAAAAACATAAAAGGGGTCAACGAGCTGATGCTGCTCGGGAAGGAGATTCTAGAAAGCTATTTCACGGATATAGAGATTGTCAATTTTTACAGAAATGAATATATAGGCAAGGATGAAAGACTGGTAAGATACGCCCTGGGTTACAAAGCGGCTCAAAACATATACATGTCCTCGATCCTGTCAAAAGACATCGGATACACTTTCAATTACCTTCCGACAAATATTTACAATCCGTTCAACATGATAAACGTCCTGGGAAAAATAGAAGAGATTATAAGCAGGACTCTCAAATCGTCTGCTCAGAAAATGCACAGATAATAAGATGTTATATAATAAAAATCCTGCTGAATCCTGACTTAAGCACATAATGAAAAGAACCGGTTACGGAAAGATTGCCGGAGTGCCAGTTTCAGTCTTTATTTATGTTTGATTTTCAAGAAATTCCTGGACAGAAAAGGCGGCTATCGCACCGTCTCCGACGGCAGTCGCAACCTGGCGAAGAATTTTTTTTCTGACGTCGCCTGCCGCGAAAAGACCGGAGATTTTTGTCTTCATCTCATCGTCCGTCAGGACGTAGCCTCTCTCGTCAAGAATTCTCATGTCCTTGAAAAGAGATGTGTTAGGAACTGAACCGACCAATACGAAAACTCCGTCCGTTGAAATTTCTTTTTCCCGAGAAGTTTTTACGTTTTTTACCTGAACTGAATTGACTTTTTTGTCGCCTTTAATCCCGGTTACTACTGAATCCCACTCAAACGATATGTTTTCTTTATCGAAAGCTTTTTTCTGTATTACTTTCTCCGCTCTCAGCTGATCGCGTCTGTGTATAATAATAACTTCCGCGCATATCTTGGAGAGAAACAGAGCCTCTTTTACCGCTGAATCCCCTCCTCCGACGACCGACACTTTTTTCCCTCTGAAGAGAGGACCGTCACACGTGGCACAGTAAGAAACTCCTCTTCCCGTGAAATCTGTTTCGCCGGGAACTGAAAGCTTCCGGTCCGTCGTTCCTGTGGCAATAATAACCGATTGTGCTTTTATATCAGTTCCGCTGTCAGTTATAAGTGAAAACAGATTTTCGGCATTCGTGTCTATTTTTTCCGCGCTCGCCATGACGAGTTCAGCTCCGGCTGACAAGGCTTGCTCGCGCATGACCTGCGAAAGATCGAAACCCGAGATTCCCCCGGCGACACCCGAATAATTTTCAACGATGTCTGTCAGGCTTATCCTGCCGCCCGGCAGAGAGCCTTCGAGGACGAGAGTTCCGATGTCAGCCCTCGCCGCGTAAAGAGCGGCGCAATATCCGGCGGGGCCTCCGCCGATGATGATTAATTGATGTTTTTCTTTCACAGAATATAAAAAAACACATGTCGGAATTAAAATCAAGAGGTTAGTTGAGATTCCTACAGAAGACAGACATATTTGAACAAAATTCAGTAAATTGGTGGTTGACAATTTATGCAAGTGCTGTTATATTGACTGGTATGAAAAGGATAATTCTCGCGGCAGTGATGCTATTTCCTTCACTCATATTCTCAAAGATAAATATAAACGAGGTCTTTTATAATATTCCCGAAACGGCAGGCTGGAGCAATCAGGACCAATGGGTCGAAATTTTCAATTTTTCGAACGACAAAGTCACGATGAATTCATGGAAACTGAAGACGCCTACGGGAGAAGTGTTCACATTCTCGATTTCAATGGAACCGGGTCAACGTGTTGTTTTCGTCGCCGACAGTTCGAGATTTGTCGCTCATTGGGATTCCTCTCTGTCTTCGACGACTTTGATTGTCCAGTACGGAAGTTCAATCAATATATGCAGAAACGTCGGAGGTCTGACGCTTCTTGATTCCGGAGACAGCGAAATTTCGAAAGTATTATGGGGAGGAACGGGAACATCACAAGGGGTCTCTCCAGGTTATTCTCTGGGGCTTTATCCTGAAACTAATTTCGCTCCGCAACCTGAGAACTATACGGTGTGCTATCCGACACCCGGAAACAACAACAGAGAAATTCCAGCTTCGGTGATTAATCCGTCAACCTGGGGCCGAATTAAAGCGATGTTTTCAACGGAACGCAAATAATTTGAAGTTTAAGACATTTATTATATTCTTTTTCTTTTCATCCCTGAATGTTTATGCGTCAAAATACGCCGGTGAGTTTTTGGCTCTCGGGTTCGGCGCGAGATCTCTTGCTATGGGGCAGATGGAAGGCATTCTTACAGGAGAGCATTCTTTTTACGGCAATCCAGCCGCGATGAGTTTTTCAAACAAATGCTACAGCGCCACACACGCTTACGTATTTTCGGGCAACCTGTCTTACAACGGATTTTCAATGATTTTCCCGGAAGCAAAAAGATCTCTCGGCATCGGACTCGTTCACCTCGGCATATCGGGGATACCTTATACTTTGGACGCGCTCAGAGATTACGGAGAGGATGGCATACCGGGTACCGGTGATCAGGGGGAGAACAACGGATCTCTCGATCCCGGTGAATGGCTCGACTACGACAGAGTATCATATTTCAGCGACGACGATTACACCATGTATGTTTCATACGGGCACAAAGCCGGCGAAAATCTTTCCTTCGGAGTGACAGTCAAGGCCGTTTATAGAAAAATCGGCGATTATTCCGCCTACGGTGTCGGAACCGATGTTGGGTGTTTTTACAGGACGAAAAACCTGGATTTTTCGGCGGTATTAAGAAACGCGACGACTACGATTTTGTCGTGGAGCACCGGAACAAAAGAATACGCTTATCCTTTCCTGAAAACAGGCATAATGGCCAGAGCGCCTCTTTCCTGGCGCGACGTTTCCCTGTCGTTCGGCATTGAAACCGACATATATTTTGAGAACAGAAAACTCTCTTCTCAGTGGGACGTGTCTTCCTTGAGTATGGACAGTCATTACGGAGGAGAAGTTTCCATTAAGGACAGATTTTTTCTGAGAGCGGGAAGCAATTCCGGTCATTTGACCGCCGGAGGAGGCTTTGTTTTCAGTTCATTTTCTGTTGATTACGGTTTTATGAGCCATCAGCAATTAGGCTCTTCCCACAGGTTTTCTCTTTCTTACTTTCCCCGCTGATTTATTGACCGCCGTTTTCGAACCATTTGACGAAACCGGGCACTAATTTCCTTGTCAGGTAATTGTTCCTCGGCAATATCCTTACTGAAAATCCGTTTTTACCGCTTTCCAGACACGGAATTCGCCCTCTGAATACGTATTGGCCTTTGCCTGTATTCTGGACGGACGACATGGCTATACAGGAAGGATTCTCTATTTCGCCGTTGTAACTTAATTTGCCGTGGCAGATTTCGACGGATACATCGTCGGGATTGAGACCGTCCATGTAGACCGTGGAAACTACTTCTATCTGCGTTCCCATCTGAACCGGAGCGGCAGTGTCGGCAGAGACGTCAATAATTTTGACGTTGTTCCATTCCCTGGAAATCAGATCAAACCTGGAGGAGAAGTCTTTGACTCCCTTGAAGTCGTTCTCGGTGAGTGTCCTCCATGAGTTATGCGATGGGATGTAAAATTTCTCTGTGTATTCGCATATCATTCTGTTAGTGTTGAAAACCGGGCAAAGAGTTCTCATGGATTCTTTTATCATTTTAATCCATTCTCTCGGGAGTCCGTCTCTGGCTATGTTGTAGAATTTTGGGACGACGTCGTTCTCCAGAGTGTCATAAAGTGAAGAGGATTCCACTTCATCTTCGGCTTTGTAATCCTGATAGACTTCCCCCATTCCAATGGACCAGCCGTTTTTGCCGTTGAATGCTTCGTTCCACCAGCCGTCGAGAACGCTCAGATTCAGCCCTCCGTTGAAACAGACTTTCATTCCGCTGGTGCCGCTCGCTTCGAGCGGTCTTCTGGGCGTGTTGAGCCAGATGTCGCATCCTTGAACCATGTATCTTGCTACGTTCATGTCGTAATTCTGGATGAAGACGATATGATTCCTCAGATGAGGCATTCTCGAGACCTGGAATATGTGTTTGATGATGTCTTTTCCCGCGTCATCTCTCGGGTGCGCTTTTCCGGCGAAAATGAGCTGAACCGGCTTGTCTTTGTTGGTCAGTATTTTCGTTATCCTCTCGAGATTGCTTAATATTAGCGACGCTCTCTTGTATGTTGCAAAACGCCTTGAAAAGCCTATTGTCAGGGTGTCCGGGTGCAGAACTTCGTCGGCTTCTTCGATTTCCTTTGCTGAGGCTCCCTGTTCGGCGAGTTGTTTTTTGAGCCTTCTTCTTATGAAAGCGACAAGCCTTTCTCTTCTTCTCTCATGTGTTCTCCAGAGTTCGTTGTCCGGGATGTCGAGAACTCTTTCCCAGATTTTCAGGTTTTCGGGTTCTTCGAGCATTTTTGGTCCTATGTACCTGAGAAACAACTGTTGCATTTCGCCGGAGGTCCAGCTGTTGGGATTTATTCCGTTCGTTATGTGAGTTATGGGAACTTCATCGGCGTCCAGTCCCTGCCAGATGCCCGACCACATGGAACGGGAAACCGAGGCGTGAAGTTTGCTTACGGCGTTGCAGTAATGTGAGTTGTTGATGGCGAAAACAGTCATGCCGAAATGTTCTGAAGCGTTTTTGGGATTTTGCTTGCCGAGAGAGTAAAGCTCCTCTTTCGTCACTCCTATCTCTTCGCGAATATATCCTATGTAATGCTCGATCATGTCAGGGTGAAAAACCTCGTTGCCGGCAGGTACAGGTGTGTGAGTGGTGAAAACGCAGGAAGAGGCTGAAAGAAGCTTCGCCTGGGTATAGGTGAGCCCGTTTTCCTTCATCAACTGTCGTATTCTTTCTAAAATTATAAAAGCGCTGTGCCCTTCGTTCATATGGACGACGGTGGGATTCAAGCCTATTTTTCTGAGAGCTTTGAGTCCTCCTATGCCCAGAAGAATCTCCTGCTTTATACGCAGGTCATTGTCGCCGCCGTAAAGTCTTTCTGTAATGTATCTGCCGAGTGAATCATTTTCCGGTATGTTGGTGTTAAGAAGGTAGAGTTTGATTCTTCCGACCGAAGTCTCCCAGATTTCTGCCCAGACTTCCTTTTCCGCCATCTTTACTGAAATTTTCAAAGTGGAGCCGTCGTTTACGTTGAGGACTCTTACAGGCATATTGCTGAAATCGTTTTCAGCGTATTTTTCGTGCTGCCAGCCGTCGTTCGACAAATATTGCGTCAGGTAACCCTGGCCGTATAGAAGCCCCACGGCTACAAGAGGAATTCCGAGTTCACTGGATGATTTCAGATGGTCTCCTGAAAGTACGCCGAGCCCTCCCGAGTATAGAGGCAGGCAGTCGTTGAGGCCGAACTCCATCGAGAAATAGGCTATGACGGCGTTTTGTATGTCAGAGTGTTCTCTTTCGAACCACCTCGCCCCTCCGAGATATTCGTCGAGATCCTCCTTGACCCTGTTCATGTGGGCGATGAAACTTTCATCTTTGATGAGTGCGTACCAGTTTTCCTGAGGTACCATAGAAAGAAGAGCGACCGGGTTGTGATTTGCTTGCTCCCAAAGTTCTGGTGAAATCCTGTGAAATAACTTTACGGCTTCTTCATTCCATCCCCACCAGAGGTTGAACGCTATAGTTCTGAGATCTGCGAGTTCTTCCGGCAAAGAAGGAATTACTTTAAATGTTCGGACGGGTTTCATTTCATCTCCCTTCTCGAAAATTTGTGTATGTCTCCGCGGCGGTTTTGAAAAACTCCGGGAAAATATTCTTGTTTGAGCAAATTACGCTGCCGCTTTCGTGAGGACACGGGTTGCCCGAAAAATCGGTCACTTCGCCTCCGGCTTCCCGAACTAACAGCATTCCGGCGGCAATATCCCAGGCTGACAGGTTGTCTTCCCAAAAACCATCGAATCTTCCGCACGCCACGAAACACAGGTCGAGGGCGGCACTGCCGCAGCGTCTGATGCCCGATGCTTTCAAAAAAACAGATTTGAAGCTGGCCAGGTATCTTTCAAGTTTTTCATGGACTCTGAACGGGAATCCGGTCGCGAAAAGACCGCCTTCCACGCATGATATCGAGGAAACAGATATCTTGTCCCCGTTCAGATACGCTCCCTGCCCCGAAGATGCCGAGAAAAATTCATTGAGCCAGGGACAATACACGGCTCCGTCAGTGACTTCGCCGTCTTTTTCGAGAGCGACTGACAAGGAGAAAAAAGGGACGGCATGAATGTAGTTTGTGGTTCCGTCCAGAGGATCCACTATCCATCGGACACCATTGTTCGGCAAAGAGTCCGATCCTTTTTCCTCTCCTAGAAATCCCGACCCGGGCAGAATTTCAGAAAGTTTTTTTCTGAGAAAATTTTCGGTCCAGATATCCTTTTCAGTGACATAGTCGAATTTCCTTTTCTGAAAAACTTCCCGGACGTCATTTATGTTTTCCATAAGATAACCACCCGCTTCCGTCATGACGGACTGCAGATCCCGCATTGGAAAAGTCAATTCAGGAGCCTTGAATGTATGTCTTTGTAAACGAAAGAGATTTTGTCTATTACTGTTTCAGGTATGGCAGGAACGGGTGGATTTCTGTCCCAGCCCTGCTTGTCCAGCCAGTCTCTCAGTGTCTGTTTGTCGAGTGAAGGAGGAGTGGTTCCCGGAACGACAGATTCGGCAGCCCAGAATCGCGAGGAATCAGGTGTGAGAACTTCGTCTACGAGAAACAGATCGCCCGTTTTGTCGCATGCAAATTCAAATTTTGTGTCGGCAATGATTATGCCTTTGTTTGTTGCCGTCTCGAGAGCCTTTTTGTAAAGATTTACGGATATGTCTTTTATCTGCAGGGAAATATATTCACCCAAAGATTCAGCCAGTTCGTCCCAGGACACCGGTCTGTCGTGACCGGAATTCTCTTTGGTCGTCGGAGTAAAAATGGGCAGCGGGATTTTTGATGCGAGTTTCAATCCTACAGGAGGCACGACATCGATTATTTTCCCTTTTTCGCTGTACATCTGCCAGGCCGAACCGCAAAGATAGCCTCTGACAATAAACTCAAATTTGAAAACATCGAGTTTTCTGACAAGAGAGCATCTGTCCCTGCAAATATCTTTTTCTTCCGGTGTTAAAAAGTCCATTTTTTCAACGTCGGATTCCAATACGTCGTTGGGAATGTATTCAGAAAACCTGTTTTTCCAAAAAAGACTCAAAGAATTCAGGATCACGCCTTTCCCCGGTATCCCTTCCTTCATCACTGCATCATAGGCGCTTATCCGGTCTGTCGTAATTATCAGAAGTTTGTCTTTTTCGCAAATGTATATGTCCCGCACTTTTCCTCTCGTTAAAAGCGGGACGGACACGAGATTGGTTTCAACGGTAATAGACATACTCCCTCCACTTCATAAATCAATGTCTGGTGAGTTTTGTGAAAATTGTTTAAACAAGTATAACTCAAGGTTTTTGATCAGGGCAACAATTGTTTTCTTTTCGGACTTGTCTGCCAAAGATTTCCTGTTTGCAGCTGTCATGGTTTTTTTAAGTAAAAAAGGATCTATGGTTTTGGAGTCGGTAATTTTAGATGAACACGACGGACAAATAAGCCCTCCTGAAGAAGGGGAAATGCGCGAGACATTTCGGGAGCCGCATTTTTTGCAGATTTCCAATGGAAATCCGTAGCCAAAATGCTTTATCAGAGTGACGTAATAAGGCGGAATAAAAAGAAGGGCGGATATTTCCGAATCTGATCCGCATATAGCGTTGAATGCCCTGTCTGCTAACCTGAACAGGAATTCATCGGAAGGGCCGGGCTGAACAAGTTTTATAAGCGGAGACAAAACGTGCCAACACGCTTTTAGTTTTGCAAAATCTTCATGAACCCGTCTGTACGGATTTGTTTCCACCGTTTCTCTGACATAAAGTCGGTTTCTCGTTGTCCTGTAAATGTTTATTCTGAATCTGGACGGAATGTTGGCAAATCCTGCAGATGAAATATGACCGGATTGAGGTTTCATCTGAGTCCAGATTAGACCTTCTTTTTCGGTCAAAAAGCAAAGGGAATTTGATCTTTCGCCCGATTTTAAAACACGCAGTAAAATTGCCTCGGTCTGGCTGTATCTTTCGTTTACCATAAATCATTCAACTGTTCAAAAATGATTTCGTTCGTTCCACGCACCTTGATCCCTACGGTAGGAATATCGGAACGCGGTGGTACGCGGTGAGTTTCCGAATGTACGACTTTGCCGGTTTTGTTCGCATATTGCCCTGCGCAGATGAGAACTTCCTGCGAAATTTCGGGATAAATCAGCGGTTGTATGCCGGAAACAGCGTCCGGTGAAGGAATATGAAAAATAAGTTCTTCGAAATTTTCAGGTCTCGACACTACGGCCGGCTTGCTTTCGTGTTTTTCAAAAAAAGTCATCATGCTTTCGGGGAATCTGTTTACTCCCTTGTAAAAGACAACGGCGACGGTTATGGGCGGAGGTTTTTTTTTAAGCATTTTTTTTGTCTCGTCTTCCATGGAAGGACAGACCAGGGCTTTTATACCGTAATTTAAAGCTTCATCGAGAGATTCTGGCGAAAGCGCTTCGTCAAAGACGGCGATTTTTTCAGCCAAACAACCTGTTTTGTAAAACTCATTTCTTTCATCCGGATCATTTGGTATCAAAACAAGATTTCCAAGGTGAGGTTTTCCGAACGAAAACGAGCTTTTAATGAAGTAACCCGAAGACTGCACTGTCATCGAAGAGCAGAAGGATGTTTCCGTCACCCCGGTTACTTTACCGGGTAAAGGAATTTTAACGGTTTTATCGAATTCAAAGCGTCTTATGAGGATATTTCCGGAGGACAGGTCAATATCCTCGACTACGCCGTCTATAGGCGACACCGAGCGCAGCCAAGTCATGTTGTCATGAAGTATTCTTTCAGCGAGAACGGTCCCTTTAATAACTTTTGAGTGTTTTGAAATCTTAAGCATTTTGAGTAGTTTTTTCGGTGTCGTTTCGAGAGGGTCGCTGAGGTTTACCAGTAGTTCTTTTCTGTTGATTTTTGTGCAAATAGCATTACCGTATGGCAATATAAAATACTTTATCTTTCCTTGAAAAGGAGCTAGGGTTTGTGCGCCGGCTGGAAGATATTTTCTGTCGAAAATATTTTTGTACAAAGCGAATTCCTCTCCGCAGGAGACCAGCGAGCTTTTCTCGATTGATGAAAAATCTGCCGTGGTCAGCATCGCGCTGAAATTGACGAACAGCTCTTCCTCGTTCGGGGAGTAAGAAAGTGCAATTTCGCCGAAGATCGCTTCTTCACCTGCTGAAAAATGAGCCTTTGAGGGAAAAGGCGCGATTAGATTGTAGGTCATTTTTCCGAGACCGGCGAAGCTTGTCACAAAACAGCTCTCAAGCTTAAATTTTTCTTCCAGGACTGAAGCGACGGGAACCAGTTTTCACGATACAACTCCGGGAATAAAGGCCTGCCGCGGGAATCTATCAGGATACCTGCTTCGGACATTTTGACAAATCCGCTCGACGGTACTCCCGCACCGGCACCTGCGTCAACTGACCTCGAAGGAATTACGGTGACTTCAGCTTCGGAAAATCCAGGATCCAGAAATTTTAATTCCCCCGATTTTATGGGGACGCTCACATTCTCTCCGTTAGCTGAAAAGACAACCTGGGCGACGTCGGTTCCGGGGTTTTTGAAATTGAAGCCAAGTGAAACGACGGGGCAGGTATTCCTGAAATCGGGAAGGAAAGAAAAACCTTCATCGAATAGTTTCATCAGTCCATAATTTGTCAGGTAGCCTTCATCAACGTGAATTCGTGAAAATCCAGTCGGTTGAATGCAATTTAGAACTGTTTCATAAACCTTTTCCGGTTTTGAGGCCGAAAAAAGGTAAGAAGCGGCAAAAATGTCATCAGACAGCCTGTATTTTTTATCGAAAGCCGTCTGGGCTAAATCACAAAGGATCTCTGCCGAAATAGAATGAAGAAGTTCGTTTTCGAAAATTCCGGGTGTGATCGCGGGAAACGAAGATCTCTTTCGTACTATGTTTTCCGTTACTTCCGGGTCGTGGTCCTGTTGAAGCCAGGCTGAAGATTTACCCGAAAAATGTTTGTTGTAAGAGGTCATTGCTTTTATTCCGACACCGCACGGACTCGAATATCTTTTCAGGATTATAGAAGAAGTCTCATTTTCCCTCCTCACCGTGATAAGCTCGGACGAAGAACTGCCTGAGCTGATGATAGTGAGGTGTTTTTTGGCCGGCAGAGACTCCGCGGCTTTCAGTAGACAAAGCGATGAAGGAACGAGAGGCTCCGAAAGCATCTGGAAAAAATTACTCCAGCCAAGGTTTTTTGAACTCAGAATATTATTGCTCATATCTTTTATTTCATCAACTGCGGGGTATATGTCCAAAGTGTCTTCATCCGGCATTATGTTCGGGACTATTTCAAGTTTGCATATCCCGCTGAGCATCTGATCTATCGTCCTCTGAGCCTTGCTGTTTCCGGCGTAAACGACAGGTATGTTGCCGCGGGGATTCATCAGGCGCACAGCGTAAGCAACGGTTTTTGCGATCTCGATCAGCGGGGCGATGCATTCTCCTTCCGTTCCTCCCGCCAACAGTATTATGTCAGGATTTAGATTGGTAATGCTCCGGACTCTTTCCGGGAATGTCAATCCGTCGTCGTTTGATACAGATCCGACGACATTTGTGCCTGAATGGGACAGGACAAGAGAAGCGGCTCTGCCGCTGACTGAGCCGATGGAAGAAGCCGCCAGAGCGTTCAATCCCCCTCCAACCGAAGAGCAGGCAATCGCGGATACAAGGAATTCTCCGGATTTTTTTATAAGGTTAAAACCTGATTTTTTTTCAAGGTGAAAGCTTGCCCGTTTGGCTGTTATTTCGATGTCGTTGTCAGGGGAGGTCGGCACGATGACTTTGGCGAGCGGTCCTTCTTCAGAGAAAAGAAGAGCCTTTGTCAAAGTTGAACCTATGTCAAAAGATAAAATCATGAGTCGTCTTTTTTTCTTTAATGATAAAAGGAATTGTCTTATTTGCCAATGTTCAAAAGCAAGGCGCCTAAAAAAACCAGAGCGAAACCTATGATCTGAAGCAAGGTGAAGGATTCTTTGAAAAAAATCACGGAAAGTATTATTGTCACGGCAGGATAGAGCGCCGTCAGCGTCACCACAATGGATGGACTGCCCCTGGACAGCGCGGCGTAAAACGCGTAAGATCCTATGGTTCCGGCCGTCATTACAAGGAATATTAAAAGCAGGGCCGGATTTTTTATGTTGATGGAACTGGTTTTGTTTTTTATGAATAACAGCATGATTATGCCGTAAACAGGAGCTATGAGATTGTTGATTGCCGTTATAACGAGGGGGGTATTGTATCTGGTTGCGAGCTTTCCGAAAAATCCCCAAAGTCCCCAGCACAATATGGCCAGAATGGAAAAAAACAACATTTACATGGCCTCGACAGGTTCGATGCCGAGGAGAAGAAGTCCCTTCGATAAGGTCAATTTGCATGCTTTAAGAAGAGACAGCCGTGCAGCTCTAATTTTATCGTCTCCCGTAAGGACTCTATGCGCATGATAGAAGGTAGAAAAATGTCCCGCCAAATCCAGCAGGTATTTGGAGACGACGGACGGTTCAAATTCTGTTGACGCTGACATGACCGTGTCCGGAAATCCGTCTATGGCCAGAGCAAGCCTTTTTTCCTCGTCAGATTCGAGGGCGGAGCAGAAAACAGGATTTTCGGTGAACTTGCCGGCTTTCCTGAGAATGGAGCAAATCCTCGCGTGAGCGTATTGAAGGTACGGACCTGTTTCGCCTTCGAAAGACATCGCCCTGTCCCAGTCGAACTCAATGTCCCTGACGCGTTTGTTTTTAAGGTCGTTGAATATTATCGCTCCCACGCCTATGCTGAATGCAAGTTCTTCGGTGTTGGCTTTTTCTCCCAAAGCGTGCTGACCTTCCTCTATTTTAGCCAGCGCTCTGAAGCTGGCTTCTTCCATCAGATCTTCGAGAAAAACGAGATTTCCCTTTCGAGTGCTCATGCCCTGAATGTGCCCGAATTTGACGTGAATTATGAAGTCCCTTTCGAGAACGCCGGCTTTTTCAAGAATCGCTTGAAGTTGTTTGAAATGAAGTTCCTGAGGATTTCCGACTACGTAAAGCAGTTTACTTGGTTTGAAAGTTTTGAGACGATAAAAAACCGAAGCTATTTCCCTTGTAGCGTATAAAGTTGAGCCGTCAGATTTCGTAAGTAAAACCGGCGGAAGATCGTATTCTTCCAAAGGGACTATCGTAGCTCCCTGATCTTTTCTGGAAAGCCCTTTTTCGGCGAAAAATTTGAGGACTTCGTCTGTATTTTTCGCGTAAAAACTTTCTCCAATGTAGTGATCAAAATTTATATTAAGCTTCGAATATGTCTTTCTGAATTCGTTCAGACTTGAATTTTTGACGGCTTCCCAGAATTTCACCGCTTTTGTGTCGTTATTTTCAAGCTTTGAAAACCAGTCTCTCGCTTTATCCCTGAATCCAGGATTATTTTCTGAAAAAGCGGAATACTTTACATATATTTCGTATGCTTTTCTGACAGCGTCGGCGCCGAGTTTATCCAAATCAATCTTTTCGGTCTCGAATCCGGCCAATATGATGCCGAACTGAGTTCCCCAGTCGCCGATGTGATTAATTCCCACGACTTCATAACCGGCTGTTTTTAAAATCCTGTATAGGCTCGCTCCTATGGCTGTGGAGCGTAAATGACCGACGCCGAATGGTTTGGCGATGTTTGGGGAAGAATAATCAATGACAACCGTTTTACCCCTCCCCTCGTCGGAAGTTCCCCAACTGTCGCCCGCGGACAGAACTCTTTCGGCGGCGTGAGAACAGACGAAAGACGTGTTCAGGGTTATGTTGACGTATGGACCCGAGGGGCACATGGAAAATTCAGCGGGAGATATGCTTTTTTTACAGATCTCTGCCGCAACGGATTGTGGAGGTAATTTCATTTTTTTTGCAAGAAAGAAAGTCCTGAGAGCCAGGTCTCCCAAAGAAGGATCGGGCGGATCGGAAAAGTTTTGCGACACTTCGTCGGAAGATATTCCGATAGATTCGGAAAGTTTTTGAGCGACGAATCCTCTGATGCTCATTATATTCAATTTGTGAACTGCCATACAACTCCATAATCTATGAGGAAGTCTTTTTCGTCAAACTGAATTCTCCAGTCAAAAAACAGGTTTATTATCCGGGTTTTCAAAAGAAAAAACGGGTAATAATCGTACGAGTCGGTTTTATCTGCTATAGTGCCGGGGGAAAGGGAAATTTCAAGATCGCCGTTGAAGAGTGTTCTTGAATAGGTGGAAAAGAGACAAGCCTTGTAAGTCGAGTCGCGAAATCCGAAAACGCCAATTTTAAGGTCCTTGATAGGAGTGTAGACCGAATAGAAAGCCGCTTCGACTAAAGGTTCTGTTTCTGATTCGCGCCAGTTGTTCTGCACGAAAGTCCATTCGGAAAGACGCGAAACATATCCGCCTGAAGCGTCAAATTCTATTTTAGGACCGAGATATCTTGCTCCGGCATAAAAAACCGCGGATGTTCTTTCGCGGGACACTTCTTTCAGCGGGGCGGAAATCGGCGGGGAATTGTAGCACTCCGAGACCCCTCCGTATAAAGAGAAATTCAGAGCCGGTCTGAAAAGTAAAGACACGTCGGCTCCGTGAGTGGAATCGCTTTTAACTTCAAGATCAGCTTTCAGCCACACCAAACGGAATATTTCGCGGGAAAAAGACATTCGCGATCCGTAAATTCTTTTTTCTTCGCCCGTGTCGATGACTGTCACGCCAGCAGAAAGGCGAAGATCGGTAGCTCGCAGAGGGCTGAATTCAACGAACAAGTCTGCGCTGTGAATTTTCGCAGTTACTGCATTTTCAGAGTCCTCCGCCCGGAAAAAGAAATAACCGTATTCGACGCCGAAAAAAGATTTTTTTAAAGTTAAACAGCCCAGGTCATAAACGGTTTTTGACGGCAATGAATCTCTGTGGCCTTCTCTTTCGTAATTGTGAACAGCGTAACCGTCAATCGAAACCGGTTTAAGATGCGTTTGAATGCGTATGTATCCTTTTTGAGATTCGTAATGCGAAAAAGGCAGGTACTCGCTTCCTCTTATGAGATTTCCTCCAAAAGAGGCCTTCGAAGCGTCAAAAATATCTCTTGTAAAAATAACAGAAGAGTTTTCAGAATCATCGCCTGTTCTACCGTGAGAAAGATAGGTTTTCGGAAGCCTGTCTCTGTCCTGAAAAAGTCCGAATCTTAAATAGCGCCTCATAAAAGAAAATTCAGGATTCGGAAAAAAAGACAGGTCGCCGTCGTAAATGTCCGTGCCGAAAACAGGTTCTGACAAAGGGAAGTCTTCGATGAAAATTCTTTTTCCGGCAGTGAAAAGATTTTTTTGAACGCCTGTCCGGGGCACGAAAAAATAGAAAAAAGGAGAAGGATCGAAATCAGGGGAGTCGAGCCATGCGTATAAGTCGGTTCCATTGTACAAAGGTTTTACGACTTTGAATCGCTCGGCCGTTTGTTCTTGAAAAAATATTTCGACGCTGGCGCTGTCGACGAATACAGTTGTTTCGCTGAAAACCGTCGCGATGATGAGGTAAAGACCTATGAATCCGATGGTTGTCCTTCTCTGTTCAAATCGAGGATCGATTCGGTGCATTCAATCTCGACGGAGAGCGTCTTTTTGAAGTAACTTCTCGAAGAATACGTCGGTTCGAGGTCAGCTTTTACTGTGTAAACACCCGGCAGGACTATGTTCGAAGAATTGTCCCTGCCGTCCCACAGAACCTGCGTGTAACCAGGAGTCTCTTTGAATTCAGGAAGGAGGTTCCTGACGATTTCGCCGCGGCTGTCATACACTGTCAGGGTTATTACTGCAGGCTGAGTGATGAAAATGGCTATTGTAGAACCAGGCATCATGGAATGAAAAACAGACGGGAACGCGCCTTTGATGTATCCATCTATACCAGCCCAGTAATACTGGGCGGATGAAGCCTCAAGTATTATGAATTGTCCGAACCTTTTCCATATAGCTATGCCTCTCGGCGACATGAATTCTTTTTTGCCGGAGCCCTCCCTGCCGAAAGACGTAACATGGACGAGGTCTCTCGAAAATACGTGGATCTGTGAATTGTCAGTGTCCGTGACATATATCATTCCGTAGTAATCAATCGCGGCGTAATCGAGGGAAATGTTTTCGAAACCCAAGTCGAGCCCGTCAACGGATTTCAATCTGTTGCCGGCAAAATCGAACATAGAAATACGTTTGTTCGAATTGTCTGTGACGACCAGGTAATCTTTGTCCCTGTAGTAATTCCACACGTCTTTTCTGTCTATGAGAGCTATGCCGAAAGGGTCGTTTAGATAGCCGACTCCCATTACTTTTACGAAAGCGCCGTTATTGTCGAAAACAGAAACCCTGTCATTTCCGATCTCAGTGACGTAGACATTGCCCGATTTATCTATTGCGACTCCGCATGGGAAAGCGAGCTGGCCGGTCGAAGAGCCGAAGCCGTCGCCGAGAGATGATACGTATTCAAGCTTGCCGGCTCCGTATTTAAGCCTGACGACTCTGTGATTGTTCATGTCTGCGACGTAGACATCACCCTCGGGATTCGCCGCAATGCCCATGGGTTCCCACAAATTGTCGCGGCCCGTGCCGGTACTGCCCCAGTAGTTGACGTCTTCGAAGCCTATGTTGAAAATCACCTGGCCTCTGTTGCTGTTGACGGCGAAAAAAGCGAGCTCGTCGTCGTCCCTGTCTGTCGACAGGTCGTCGTGCTCGATGAGTTTAACTATACTGACCCCCTGAGGATTGTCGAAAGTCAGGTGCGAGCCGAGAACCATTGAAATCGTGAAATTAGTAATCTTGTTGTACCCGCCTGAATGTCCCGCGGGGGGGTAGACCAATGTCGTCGGATCATAATTGGACCCTAAGACCAGAGAGAAAATCAAAAATAAAGCATTCATATTTACTCCGTTTTGTTTTGTCTATGATAGTTTATATTCGTCGCTAAATGAATAGACATTTTACTTGTCACAAATCGGATTTTATCAACAGCAACGGTCTTTTAGAAAGTAAATTTAGCTCAAAAAGCCTTTCTTCGTAGTTTTCGAGTTCATCGGAGTCGGCGACACCGTTTTTTATTGAGAACAGGTGAAACACAAAAATACTGTCCGCAGTTCTCTCGTATTTGAATTCGACTTTTAGGAGTCTGTCCTCGTAAAAGTAATCAGACGGAAGGATGGCTTGAATGTTTTCGGGAACAGCAACTCTCATAGCCACAAAATATCTCACGGGACCGTTGGTGTAATAACCGTCAGTCGCCGGAGGGACAATGTAAAGGAGAGGTAAGTTGAAATAATTGATTCCGGCGCTCAAAGCTTTTCTGAAAACCCGTGCTCCGATTGCCGCCGAAACCGGAGAATTGGAATAAGCCCACGCGCCGAGTATTTTCCAACCGGGAAGTTTCAGGGCAAACCAGTTATAAGCCGAAGAGGTTCCCCGGGAAAGTATCTCTCTTCTGTAAAAGGAAGAGATGACTCCAGTAACAGTGTCGGAAACTGTAAGCTCAGCCGCGCCTTCAGAGGAAACCGATCCGCTGACAATCCTCGTGTATTCGTCTGTGAACGAGTCAGGCGTTTTCATTAGAGCGAAAGAATCGTCGAAGAGCACGAGGGCCGTGACTCCTCTGTCTTCAAAGGGCAGAGCCCCGAAGGGCACTCCGGGATTCGAGGGATCGCAAAAAATTGCTTCGCCGTTGATCTCAACGAGAGCTATGACGTGATTAAAAAAAACCGCAGGCGGCGAGAATGAAAGGTCTGGCGTCCCCCTCGTTGCTATCAGAGCGGGCCATGCTTTCACTCCCGCACAGCCGAGCATCGCTATCAAAAGTGAGACTTTATCCTTGCAGTCGCCTTTTCCCTCAGAGAGGGTGACGGATGGTTCGTTCGGATAAAAACCTCTCCATCCCCATTCCAGAGCCGTATAATCAATTGACGAAGACACGAAGTCAAAAATTCTTCTCGCTTTTGCCTCTTTCGGATACCCCCTCGATATGCTCTGTGCTGTTTCCCGGACCTCAGCGTCGGCCAGTAATTTTCCGCAAAAAAGATTTAAGCAGTTATCGGCTATCTGTCTGAAGCTGAAAAAAGAACTGGCGATAAAAAAGACGGTGTTTTCAGGGTAAAAATCGGGGTCTATGGGTTCGAGAGAAGTGAACCTGACAAAAAGAGTCTCGGGTCCGGAAATCCCGGGAGCGATTGATCCGTTTTCTCCGCCTGAAGTCCAGGTAAATTGCTTTTCGGATATGACTTTGATATCGAGAGTGTCAAGCGGAAGTTCATCACCCACGGGTATGGAAAAAATGAAATCTTCTCCCCAGATTGTGCTGTCTGTAAGCAAAGAGTAGTTCAATTTGAATACAGCCTGTCCGTAAAAATCCGGAAAGACGGCATATTCTTCGACATAACCCGAATACGAAAGTGAAGCTCCGGCGGAATAGGAAATCCGTTCCGTTCTGAGAGGGCGTATCTCCTCATTTGTCTCTGATGAAACGCCGGAAACGTCGAAGTGTATCAAAGCGCTTCTGCTCTGATCGTACGCGACGTAAGCGAGACGCCCGGCTTCTTTGGGAGAGCCCGCTGTGAAGATCATTTCGACATCGTATGTTTCAGCCCGGTTTATTTTTTCAAAGACGACTGTAGCTGAAATTATTCTGTCTGCAGGGGGTTCTTCGAATTGAAGAAGGAAGAAAAACAAAAAAAGCGGAAAAATCTGCAAATCAATTCCTTTCGAAAACTAAAAACTCAGGAAAGACGTCTTCATGGACGAAGCGGGTGAACTCTTCCAAAGCAGGATATGATTCGGAGGATATTCTTTCGCCCCAAAATACAGCAGAGGAAAGCAGAGCAACGCTTCCTGCCGAAGAGCTGATTTCCAAAGAGGCTCTCGAAAAAGATGTTTCTTTGCCGGCGGCGTTCGGTGTCATCGGCAAATACTCTCCTGAAATTTCTGTGCGTTGAATTACTTCGGCGGCAAAAGGAAAAAGAATGCTTCTTTCGGAAGGAGACGGCCTCAGCATGGAAAGCAGAGCGGAAGGTTTGTAAAGATATACTGCAAAATAATTATCTGTGTAGGAAAAAACGCGGCCTGAAAAAGAGGCCGAAAAATTAATAGAAGTCAGGGTCTTTTCTACGGAAAATTTGTCGATAGATACGTCAGGTCCCATCGCGAGAATTTGAGACCTGATCTTTTCGCTGAAATCAGGGTCATTTGAGGCCAACCTGAAAAAATCACCGGTCAATGATAATTCTATGGAGTATGAAGCGCCGGTATTGCCGGTATGTATTTTCTGTTCGACGAAGCATGAAGATTTGCCGGGTTCCAGCCACGGTGTCATAGTCAGATCGCCGCTCGACAGGTCGATTGCCAGAGCGTTTTGATAATTACCGGGGAGGTGTCCGAACGGCGACACGAGATCGGCGTCCAGCCAGAGAGTGTCGTTCAATCTCAGCAATATCTTGTCGAAAGCAGAAATGCTTTGAGCGTCCGTCAGATATGTGAAAATTCTCGGTTTTACGGCGTAGATTTCAATATTCTCCACGCCGGCAATCGTTTTCATGAGAAGAAGAGCTGTTTCGAAAGGCGTCGCTCTTTTCTGTCTGAAAATGTCTTCGGCTTTTCTCGATTTGAAAAATGAAAGGCTCAGCGGAATATCGGTGATGTCTAAATTGTCACAAAAATACGAATACGCGCTTTCGGCCGATTCGAAGTTAAAATTGCCGGTGTCAAAGTTTTTCAGACTTTCACCGGCTTTTTGCACAATTACACTTAAAAGAAATTCCGAATCCGGTAATGCCGTATAAACACCGTTTTCTTTGAACATGATTTCGTAGGTGCAGGATTTTCCGTAAAAATCAGGCAAGGCAGGAACAATACCCGAAAAAGCGCCGAAGATTTTTATGTGGACCCAGGTTCCGCGTGATGAGGGTACAAAGTAAAAGACCGAATACCCTCCCGTCTCTTTTTCGGCAGGTATCAGATCAACATAAAACATGTTGCCGGGTATGGACGAATCAATTGTCCATGCCCTTTCGAGAGCAACCTCCGTATAGAGAGGGTTGTAGGGTATTTCTATCTGATCATGTGTGAAAACTCTGACGTGTCTGATAAAGGAATCTTCTGTTACGCTGTCTGTGACGAAAGCGACGCGGGCGTCGAACGTGTCGCCCCGCGTCCATCTTGAAAGCTCGGTCCTGGCGGCTGATCCTGCTTCTCCCTGACGACCTTCGATTGTTCTCAAAAGGTCCAAAGAATATGATGTCTGACCTCTTTCGAGTCCGATCATTGCGCGCAGAAATATCTGCTGATCTGTCGCTTCCTCGTTCGCTATGAGAGAATCGAGCTGGAACAGCAAAGAAGACAGGCTTCTTTCGTTTGTCAGTGAGTTATTGACTAAATACCGGTTTTGAAAACCGAAAAGCAATCCTGCAAAACACATTATATTAAGTAACATCGCTTGTTATAATATGTTTTTTTAATTGACAGGTAAAGGTTTATCTGTTAGCAAAAGGATAAATAACGCGCTGCTAGCTCAAATGGCAGAGCAACGGATTCTTAATCCGTGG
>JAFGSQ010000021.1 GCA_016934535.1 candidate division WOR-3 bacterium | reverse complement strand
TTTTCTCCAAACACCTACACTATTGTCGGAGCGGGTAAAAACGGCAGTGCAGACACCATCATCGTGATCAGCCCCGGCTACACCGAATAGTTTGATTTTTTAAGTTTTATCTGATAATTTCCTCTGAATATGTCCCTCATAAAAATAGCAATCGTCTTCTGCGTCATTTTCGCTGCGTCGAAATTTGCAAAAAAATGGATAGCCCTGGCTATTTTCTCGGGCGCGCTTATCAGCGGATTTCTGTTTGGGCACGGATTTCTGGGCACGTTGAAATCGTTCGTCTGGGGTTCCGTATCTCAAAACTCCATTTTTCTCGCCCTTCTCGTCACTTTGATAAGCGTATTCAGCGGTGTAATGGAAGTGACCGGAACTCTCGAAAATTGCAAAAAAGCTTCGGTCAGTATGTTTTCGTCAGGCAGAGCGGCTGGAGTTTTCATGGCTTCTCTCATAGGCCTTCTTCCGATGCCCGGCGGAGCGCTCTTCAGCGCGCCTCTCGTCAATTCGAGTATTGACGGTAAAAATTCTCCGGGACTTTTAACGGCTCTCAATTACTGGTTCAGGCACGTCTGGGAGTTCTGGTGGCCGCTTTATCCCGCCGTTATCACCCTGCTCGCTGTGACCGGATACGGAATGGTGAAGTGGATGGCTCACACGTTCATTTTTTCTGCTGCAGCAATTCTATTCGGTTGGATTTTCCTTTACAGGATTGTTAAAACGACGAAATTGGAAAAAAAACCTTTCAGGGTGCCAAAAGGAGCTTTTGCGGGTTTTGCGCCGCTTTTATCCGTCATTGTTTTCACCATCTTATACAAAATCGTCCTTTCCGTTCTGGGAATCGAGATTCAGACTGAACTGACTATAATTCCCGCAGTTCTGGTTGGCATTCTCGTCTGTTTGAAGAGCTGGAAAAAAGGTATGAGCGCCGGAAAAGCTGTCAGTTTGAGCAGACTCATTCCTCTCGCCGTGATGATAATTACAATAATGGGTTACAAGAAAGTCATTGAGGAAGCGGGAATAGCTCAGAACATAGCCATAGACATTCAAACTCTTAATTTCCCCGTACTAGCCGTTTTTGCTTTTCTGCCGTTTATTGCGGGTATGATTACGGGAATAGCGATAGGATTTATAGGAGCGAGTTTCCCTCTCATAATAGACATGTTAGGCGATTTTCCGCAGTATTCAAAAACGGCTGTTCTCATCCTTTCGTTCGGCTTCGGATACGCCGGAATGATGCTTTCGCCTTTTCACGCCTGTCTCCTTCTTTCGAAAGAATATTTCTGTTCGTCATGGAAGGACACTTACAAATACCTTCTGGGACCGACAGTGACGCTCACGGCATTTTTTATTGTATATTATCTTCTCGCCGTCTTCGTTTTTCATATCAAGTAAAACCGGTTTTCCCAAAATTACAGAAAAATCAGGAAATGTTTATAAAAGCTTTATTTTTAATCAAAAGACAATATAATGTTCTCCGAAGGATGCAAGAGTCCGAAGGACACGCGTCCGAAGGAGAATATTCATGAAAGTTTTATTTATAATAGCTTTGCTCGCCGCCGGACAGGTTTCCGACGAAGTGTTCCTCACTACGATGAGGCAGAAAATGGCCGAAATTGAACAGACGACTACTTCAATGAGCGATCAGGCCAAAGACCTAGTGGCACGCCTTGAACTGCTCGTAGAACACAGACAATTGGCCAGAGCCCTCAAAGATTCCCTGTTGTCGAGGAGAGAAGTGATATTGAGAGATTCTCTCAGACTTTCCCGGACGTACGAAAGGATATCCTCGAAAACACAGATTTACGACGAAATGCTCGCTCAGAAGATAAGACAGCTTTACAAGAGAGGGAACCCCTCGGCTCTCGAAGTTTTTCTTTCCGAGGAGAGTTTTTCGGATTTTGTCGGAAGAATGGAATATCTCACGAGGACGGCTGAAGAGATGGCGCGTATAGTCAGGTCAATGAGAATTTCCAAATCTCAGCTGCAGGCGAGAGTGGATTCGATGAACGCGATGATAGAAAGACTCAATTATTTTCAGCACCAGATAGAGATAATCGGGGAACAGATAGAGATAGATTCTCTCGACATGACAGCTTTGGCAGTGAGACTCGATTCTTCGATAGAGGCACAGCAGATACTGAAAGACGAACTCAGCCAGGCCGCAAGTGAAATTGACAGACAGGTCCAGGCGCAGGAAAGATCGAGGAACGTCAGCGCTTCAATAGGAGGTACCTCATTCAATCCTGTCACCGCCGTGACTTCCCAGATTCCGAATTACACTTCCGTGAGAACCGATCAGACTCAGCAGGCGGAGGTAAATCCTGAAAACATTATAGAAAAGAACAAGGGATCTATACCTTGGCCGGTTGACGGAGGAAGCTCTCTCTCTCACGGCAGCGGCGAGTCGGGTAGTCTCGACATATTCGCGCCAGTCGGTACTGAAGTCAGATGCGTCGCCGACGGCACTGTGTTTTACGCCCAGAGGTTCGGGCTCAAGAACAGCGTCGTCATCGTTCATCACGGAGACGGGTACAGCACTTATTACGGCTCTCTTTCCTCGCCCCTCAACGTCGTAGTTGGACAGGTTGTAAGAGCGGGCAACACTCTCGGAAGCGTGGCCGAGAATGTCGGAGGAGATCCCAAGACTCAGTTCCAGATCAGGATAGGCGGACGACTCGTCAATCCCCTCGAATATCTATCCGGGGGCAAATGATCGCTTTTTCAGTGAAAGGTCAGGAAGAAGCTCTCGGCTACCTCGAGAGGACGAGAGCTGAAAACAGGATACCGTCCCTTTTTATTTTCTACGGTCCCAGGGGTGTGGGCAAGACCAGTGCCGCTTTCGAATTCGCCGATCATGCAAACGACAAAACTTTCCGTTCTCTCGTTCATCCCGATCTGATATTTGTCGCTCCCACGGACAGTTCCGATCCCGACGAAATCGAAGAACAACAGAACGAATCGCTGAAAAACCGTGTGTGGAGGATTTCCGAATCTCCTAATTTTTCTATAAGAATATGCCAGATAAGAAGGGTTCAGGAAAAACTGCTTTACAGGCCTTATTCGGCGAAAAAGAGATTCGTGATAGTTGTTGACGCACACAGAATGAGAGTCGAGGCGGCTAACGCTTTTTTGAAGACGCTGGAAGAACCTCCCCAGGACACAGCCGTCATAATGACAACTTCTCATCTTTCCTCGCTCTTGCCGACTGTCGTATCCAGAGCGGTTCTTTTAAGATTCAGACCTCTTGATAAAAAAGTTATATCTATGGTCATTTCCGAGAAGACCGGTTTGAATAAGAACGATGCCGAAAAAGCGGCGCAACTTTCAGACGGCAGTCTTACAAAGGCCATCGAGCTCGCTTTCGACGAAGACAAAAACGAGACGAGAAAGAATTTCATTTCCGCTTTTCTGTCGGCAGACAAGAAAAAGATATATTCGTCATGGCCGTCGAGAATGTCTGAAAGGGAACTGATTTTTACCGTAATAGAATCCCTTCACAGTCTCTGCGCCGATTTCGTTTTTGCTTCAAACGGCATGTCAAATAATTTGAGAAATCCCGATTTTGCTGATAGAATTCTGAAATTCATCCGGAACAGAGACGTCAGGCATTTTTTCAGGTGCGAAGAAGCCTGCCTCGAGGCGGAAAGAGCCCTCAACCTCAACATTGAAAGCGGTTTGATAAGAGATTATCTGATTGAAAAGACATTATGAACATAAAAGTTGATTTCGAAGGACACGGTAAAGCCGTCTGTGACTGCGACCTCCTCGTGCCGCCGGAAGAGGGCGATTTTGTTGTAGCCATCAGACGGATAGGAGAAGAAGTAGGCAGGATAACCGACGTGGGAAAACATCTGAACAGACTTGAACCCAAAGGAAGAATTGTCAGATACGCCTCTACAATGGACAAGATCAGATGGCAGGAAATCCGCGAGAGAGAGATCACATCGCTTCAGTTTGCAAAACAGAGGGTTGAACATTTCAGCCTTCCGATGAAAATTGTAGACGTCGAATACGACAGCGAGGAGTCCAAGATCAGGCTCTTTTTTGTTTCCGAGGAGCGGATAGATTTCAGAGAGCTGGTCAGAGACCTCGCCAAGCATCTACACTGCAGAGTGGATCTCAGGCAGATTGGCGTCAGGGATTACGCGACGAGACTCGGAGGCATAGGCGCGTGCGGCAGAGAAACATGCTGTTCGATGTTTTTGAAAGAGTTCAAGCCGATAACACTTCAGATAGCCAGAGAACAGAACCTTAACCTCAACACGCAAAAACTTTCCGGATTGTGCGGAAGGCTCATGTGCTGTCTTATGTACGAGTGGGAAATGTACAAAGAGGCATCCCAGTATTATCCTGAAATAGGTTCCAAGGTCAAGACTGCCGACGGCGACGAAGTCGAAATCGTCAGCACACACATATATCAGAATTGCGTGACTGTTAAAACGGCCACTGGAGTGATGAAGACACTCAAACTCTGCGAACTAAACATGAAAAATCCCCCCTTTAACGAATAACGGATTTGGAGAGAGTGATGAAGCACAAAAGAACACTTGTGACCAGCGCTTTACCATACGCGAACGGACCGCTTCACATAGGTCATTTGGCCGGATGTTATCTGCCGGCTGACATATTCGTCAGATATTTGAGATCAAAAGGTGAAGACGTCATTCATATATGCGGAACGGACGAACACGGCGTTCAGATAACTTTGAAGGCCGAACAGGAAAAGACGACTCCGAAAAAACTTGTCGATGGTTACCACGAAATGATTAAAAAGGCTCTGAACGACGTGGGAATAGAATACGAAAATTTTTCGAGAACGACAAAAAAACTTCATTACGAGAGGACCCAGAAATTTTTTCTGAAACTTCTCGAAAACGGATTTTTGGAGGAGAAAGAAATCACCCAGCTTTATTGCGAAAAGTGCGGCAGATTTCTGCCCGACAGATTCGTCGAGGGAGAATGCCCTTTCTGCTCCTCGAAAGGCGCCAGAGGCGATCAGTGTGAAGCCTGCGGAAGATGGCTCGAACCCTCGATGCTTAAAAACCCCAGGTGCAAAATATGCTCTTCCGAACCGGCTTTCAGGAAGACGACCCACTGGTTTCTCAGACTCGACGCCTTGACCGGGAAACTTAAGGACTGGCATTCAGATCACCCGGAATGGAAAGACAACGTGACTAAATTCTGCAAGACCTGGTTTGACGAAGGGCTTATTCCGAGAGCCATAACAAGAGACATTGACTGGGGGGTTCCCGTTCCGCTCGAAGGATCGGAAGGAAAAGTCCTCTACGTCTGGTTCGATGCACCCATCGGCTACATATCCTCAACGATCGAATGGGCGAAGGACATCAGGAAAGACCCCGGACTTTGGGAGAAATACTGGCTTGATAAAGACACCAGACTAGTCCATTTCATAGGAAAAGACAACATAGTTTTCCACGCGATGGTCTGGCCGGGAATGATAATGGCTCACGGCGATTACATTTTGCCCGACCAGATACCCGCCAACGAATTTCTCAACATCGAGGGAGAAAAAGTCTCAACGAGCAGGAATTGGGCCGTGTGGGTTGACCAGGCGGTAGAAGCATTCCCTCCGGACGCACTCAGATACGTTTTGGCGGCCACCGCGCCAGAAAATTCCGACGTGGATTTTACCTGGTCAGAATTCCAGCGCAGAGTAAACGACGAGCTTGCTGACGTTTTGGGCAATTTCGTCAACAGAACTTTAACTTTCGTCAATAAATACTACGCAGGAAAAATACCCGGTCTCGACGAATCGTCTTTCGAAAAGGAGCTCACACAAGAGATAAGAACCGCGCCGCAAAGAATAGGTGCTCTCTATGAAAGTTTTCAGGTGAAAAAGGCCGTGAACGAGTTCATGAAACTCGCCCGGACGGGAAACAAGGTGTTTCAGTCGAACGAACCCTGGTCTCTCGTAAAGAGCGACCCGGAAAAGTGCCGGTATGTGATTGCCCTTTGTGCGGCAATTATTGACACGCTTGCCTCTGTAATCGAACCTGTCTTGCCTTTCACTTCGCAGAAGATTTTTAAAATGCTTAGACTCGAAAAACGCCCTTGGGACGAATCGGGCGATTTCAGAATACCGGAGGGGCACGAGCTTGGAAACCTGGAAATACTTTTCGGAAAAATTGACGACGAAAAAATTGATAACCAGAGAAAAATGCTTGGCAAGGAGAGAAAGATGACCGAAGAAAAGGCGCAGGAAAAGGAAAAAGCGAGCATTTCAGACCTTTTGAAAATCGGTCTTAAAGTCGGTCTCGTCAAATCTGTTCAGAGAGTCGAGAAATCCGACAAACTTTACAAACTGACTGTCGATCTCGGCGACGAGGAAAGACAGATAGTCGCGGGAATGGTGCCTTATTACCCGGAAGAAGATATTTTGGGTAAAAAAGTCATAGTCGTTTCAAATCTCGAACCGGCGAAAATAAGAGGCGTTGAATCAAACGGCATGATACTCGCCGCCGACGACGGAAAGACCGTGTCGCTTCTCACTCTCGACAAAGACGTCGCGCAGGGTTCGAACATCAGATGAGAGTTCGTTTCGGGCCGGTGAAATTGACGGAGGATTCAGCATAAAATGAGACTTAAACGGATTGATATTTTCGGATTCAAATCTTTCGCTGACAGAGTGTCTATAGATTTCGACGACGGCATAACAGGCATTGTCGGGCCTAACGGCTGCGGCAAATCCAATCTTATCGAAGCCGTCAGATGGGCGCTGGGAGAACAAAACAGCAGGCTTATAAGAGCCGTCAAGATGGAAGAAGTCATCTTCAACGGTACGGTGGAAAGGCCGCCGCTGGCTTTTTCAGAGATAGACCTCACTTTCGAGGCAAAAGGGGAAACGCCTTCACCGCTCGGTTTTCACGAAATCACTTTCAAAAGAAGGGTAAAAAGAGACGGATTCTGCGAATATTTCATAAACCAGACTCCATGTCTTCTGCGCGACATAATAGACACTCTGAGGAACATAGGAATCACGAGCAGGAGCTATTCGCTGTTTTCCATTGACGCTATCAAAAGGATACTCGACGACGACTCTCAGGTGCGCAGGGACATGTTCGCCGAGGTTTCCGGGATAGCCAAATACCAGGCTCAAAAAAGCGTAACGATGTCGAGACTTAAAGACACTGAAGCAGACATACTGCGACTTCAGGATAAAATTGACGAAGTGAACACAAATCTGACAATGCTCAAAAAAGACCTGAAAAAGGCGAATCACTACAAAAACCTGAAAAATCAGTTCGAGTCGAAGCTTCTTTTGTTTTCCAGGAGAAAGAGAGACGAAATACGCAAATCGGAAATCGAGATCGCCGAGGCGATAAACAAAAGCGTAATAAAGCGTTCTCAGATCGAAGAAAACGCGCGATTACTCGGCGAAGAAGCTGATTCTCTCTGGTCGGCTGAGGAAAAAACAGTTAAAGAACTGTCAGTCAGGAAAGAAAAATTTGACATGGACCTTTCAGTTTATTCGCAGATGAACGCCGAACTGCTCGGGAAAAAACAGGAACTGAAATATTTGACGGGAAAGATTGAGGAACACGAAAAAGAACTTACTTCTATGGAAGAACTTGTTCCGGCTCTGAACGAAACAGCCCGGGAGATGGAGAGAAAATTTGACGAGTTGTCGGCTGACGAAGAAACAAAAAAGAACGAGAAAACGCAGATTCTTTCATCTCTCGAAAAAGAAAAATCTCTTATAGAAAAACTGAAAAACAATCTCGGAAATGAATCGGAAAAAAGGGACGAAGCCGTGCGCGAAGATAATTTCCTTCAAAAGGAAATTTCGGCGCTTTCGGAAAAAAAGACCCTGAAAACAGGACTGATCAGAAAACTCGGCGAAGCCAAAGAAAACAGGAAAATAGAGAAGGAGGAAGCCGAAGAGAAGTACGGGGCCTGCGAAGAATCCATTTCGAGGCTCGATTCGGAGCAGTCGAATCTTGAAGTTTCGATGTCCCATCTTCAGGAAAAAAGCTCTGTTTTGAATTCCGAGAGGGAGTCGCTTTCTTCTTTATCTTCTTCGCATCAGAACGACCTGGCTTCCTGCGAATCTGAATTGTCACTGCTGTCGGAACAGCAGAAAGACCTTGAAGGATATGACGAAGCGACAAAATATCTTTTGAAAAACTGCGGACTGAGCACTCTGAACGATTCTCTGGAAGTTGAAAAAGGATACGAAATTGCGGTCGAGATTGCCCTCGGTTCGGCGCTCGGCGCAGTTATTGTCGAACAGGATCAGCTGAAAACCCGGGTTGAGGAACTTGAACGGGAGAGTATGGGGAAGGGGTGGTTTCTTGTAAAAAAAACCGGTTTGGAAGTGTTTTCGGAAAAAACGCCTGATGGTCTTGATCCCTTGTCGTCTCACGTAAAAGCCGACGATCCTTCCGTCAAGGACTTTGCCGAGAGACTTCTTACGGGATGGTTCGTCGTGTCCGGCGGAGACGTCGTAGAGACAGCCGGAAAACACCCTTCGCTGAACGCCGTCAGCCTTGACGGTCATTCTGTAAGAAGAGGTGTCCTGTATTCGATGGGGAGCCAGAAGCCGAAAATCATAGGCAGAAAAGAGAGAATTGAAGAGCTCACGAAAATAAAGGAAAATTTGAAAAACAGGATTGGCGAAACCGAAGAGAGAAGGGAAATAAACAGAAGGGAACTTGATGAGACAATAAAAAATCTCGGAGAAAAAGCCGACGTCCTGAAGATGGCGGTGGGCAAAAAAGCGACTCTGCACACGGAGATAAAGAATCTGAATTACAAGCTGAGTGTCATTGAAAAGACTGACGAAGAAGAGTCGAAGGAAGAGAAATCGCTCAATGAGGAGCTCGGAGAAATAGAAGAATCACTGCGCGAAAAAAACAGAAGACAGGCAAAACTGCTCGTCGAGCTGGAAAACATCGCGGCTCAGATAGAATCCGTGAGATCAGAACTTCAGGAAACGGAAAAGAAAATCGAACCTTCTCTTGCGCTGTTATCCGAGATCGAATCTGAAACCGCGAGACTTGGTGAGAGAAAAAAAGCTCTCGCTGAAAAGATCGGCGAAAAAAGAGCGGAAGCTCTCGGGGCCGCCGTCAGAATAGAAGAACTTGAAAAAATATTGACCGAAGAAAAAGAAACGGCAAAAGAAGAGGAATCCCGGGTATTGTCTATCGAGGAAAAAAGCAGGGAGAAATCCGCGGCCATTGAAAATTCAAAAAAGGAAATAGAAACACTTCAGGCGTCAATAGAGACGACGAGGCAAAACATAAGGAACACCGAGGAAAAAAACAGAGAACTTGAAAAAACAAAAACGGAACTGATGGACATTGCCCAGACTTATAACGTGAAAATGGCGGACCTGAAGGGAGAATTGAACAGTATAACGGGAGAACTTGAGGCCGTGTTCGGCTTCGGTCCCGAGAAACTCGACGAGGTTGAGCCCTCTGAAGATGAAATCACGAAAGATGACATTTTTAGAATTAAATCGAGATTGATGTCAATGGGCTCCGTGAACGAAAACGCGGAAGAAGAATACGCGGAAATACTGGAAAGATTCAATTTTCTCGGAGCTCAGAAAGACGATCTCGAGAACACGAAAAAAGGCCTCAAAGACACTATTAATTCAATAGACAAGATCGCGAGAGAGAAATTTCTTGAGACTTTCGAAGCTGTCAGAGCCAATTTCAAGAACATATTTTCAGTTCTCTTCAACTCGAAAGAAGAAAGCGGAGCTGATTTTCTGGCCGATCTTCAGCTCGAAACCGAAAAAGACCCTCTCGAATCAGACATAAAAGTACTCGCAGTGCCGCCGGGAAAGAAACTGAGCACGACCCGTTTGCTTTCGACCGGCGAACAGTCTTTTACCGCCCTGAGCTTGCTTTACGCGCTACATCAGATGAGACTTTCTCCCCTCGTTGTCCTCGACGAAGTGGACGCTCCCCTTGACGATTCGAACGTGGAGATATTCATAAGGTTTTTGAAGACCATAGCACTCGAATCACAAGTGGTCCTCGTCACCCACAACAGAAGGACCATGGAGTTCTGCCAGGGATTATACGGAATCACGATGGAAGAGAAAGGAGTCAGTTCTGTAGTGTCCGTCAACCTCGAAAAGATAGATGAATTTCTGGGAGAAGATAACTAAATCGGCGTCCGAGAAGGGCGCCTCTCTGACGAAAGGGCTGAAGAGACTGATCCGGACGGGCGGAAAATTCGACGAAGAGGAAATCGTCCGCCTTGAGGAATCTTTGATACTTTCCGACATGGGCACGGAACTGGCTTCAAAACTCATTGAAATCGCGAAATCCGCCCCTTCGGATATGCTGGAAGAAAGAATTAAATCCGAACTCGTAAAAAGACTCAAAATCCCGAAAAAGCCGGAAGCGGATTCTTCTCCCAAAGTCATAATGATCGTGGGAGTCAACGGGACAGGCAAGACAACGAGCGCGGCGAAACTCGGCAGACTGTACGCAAGGGAAGGGAAAAAGGTGATTTTAGCTGCGGCCGACACGTACAGGGCGGCGGGTGTTCTCCAGCTGGAAATGTGGGCGGAAAAACTGGGAATCGAATGTGTCAGCGGGCAGGAAGGCGGTGATTCTGCGGCGGTTGTTCACGACGCGGTCGACGCGGCAATATCGAGAAAAAAAGATGTCCTTATAATAGACACGGCGGGAAGATTGCACACAAAAATAAATCTGATGAACGAATTGTCAAAAATAGGCAAAGTTGTCAAAAAGAACAATCCGGATTACCCGAACGAAACTCTCATAGTCATGGACGCGACTACGGGTCAGAATTCGATTACTCAGGCGAGAATATTTTCTGAATTTGCTCCCCTGACCGGCATCATCCTGACAAAATACGACGGAACGGCAAAAGGCGGGTGCGTGTTCCCCATTGTCGAACAAATGAAGATACCGGTCCTTTATCTGGGAGTCGGCGAGTCGGAAGAGGATTTCGAGATATTTGACCCGGAAAAATTTGCCGGGGCTCTTCTGCAATGAAATCCGGCGGTCCTTATTTACGATTTCTCAAAACTTCACTGAGATACTGGCCGAAAATACTGCTCGGTACGTTCTTGATGACTGTTTTTGTCATTTTGTCCGGTTTGTCAATCGGCATGCTTTATCCGATAGCTCAAAAAATACTGATTGTTCAGCAGGACGCTGTTTATGAGGAATCACCCATGATGCCTCAGATATCAAAAATGCTCGCCGGATCTTTGGAGGAGCTGAAGGACAAAGGAATAGAAGCGTTTTTTTCCAGTCTCAAAAGCAATCTTGACGAGTTTCTCAAAAATAATTCTCCGATGAAAGTACTTCAGGCTGTCATTTTCGTTTCATTTATTATCTTTCTTCTGAAATCAATCGTCGATTATTTTCACAGACTAATTTTTGCCGACATCGAACAGAGCGTCATAAAACTGTATCAGGAGATGATATTCAATCATTATTCGACGATGTCTATGGATTTTTTTCAAAAACACAGAATAGGAGAATTGACAGCAAGAATAACTTCCGACGTCAGCCTCGTCGGTTTCACTGCCCTGGGCGCTCTGATAGAGATCGCGAGAAATGTATTGCTCGTTCTGTTTTATCTCGTCATTGCCCTGGCGATTAATTTTCAACTCACTCTCATAGCTCTCGTATTTATTCCGATTATGTCTTTTATGTCGAGATGGATGACAAAAAAAATAAAAAAATACATGAGCAGAACACAGGACACCTGGGCCAAGGTCAATTCCAAGGTTCAGGAAATCGGGACAAACATAAAAGTCGTGCTTTCGTTTGGAACTTTCGAAAGGGAAAAAAAATCGTTCTCAGCTCTGACGGGGGCTCTCAAAAGGAATAATTTCAAGAGGATCGGAATTGATTCCCTGACGAGACCTCTGAGCGATTTCATAAACATGGCGGTGGTTCTGTTCCTGATATGGATAGGCGGAAAAATGATAATAGAGCAGACTTCGGGATTTTCTCCGGCCGCTTTTTTCGTCTACCTCGGCGCCGTGCTGTCTTTGATGCATCCGGTAAAAGTAGTAGTGCAAAAGCGTAACGAACTTCAGGGAGCTCTCGTCGGCCTCGAAAGGATTTATTCGATACTCGACGTTAGAGCCAGTATTGAAGATTCGCCTGTATCAGTCGAAAAAATAGATTTTACTGACGAAATTTCATTTGACAGTGTCTGCTTTTCCTACGTGGAAGGCAAAAGTGTTTTGAAAGACCTGTCTTTCTGTATTAAAAAAGGCGAGACAGCCGCCATTGTCGGAAGGAGCGGGGTCGGAAAAACGACAATACTGGAACTTCTGATGAGGTTTTATGATCCATCCTCGGGCACAATAAGCATTGACGGAACGGACATCAGAAAAATTAAAATATCGTCGCTGAGAAAACTGATAGGGTCGGTGAGTCAGGAGGTTTTGCTGTTTTACGACACTGTTGAAAACAATATCGCTTACGCAAAAGAGGATGCCGCACCTGACGATATAGAAAAAGCTTCCAAAATCGCGAACGCCGACGAGTTCATTAAAGAATTACCTGACGGATACAAGACGATCGTCGGTGAAAGAGGGACTCACATTTCCGGTGGGCAAAGACAGAGAATTGCAATAGCGAGAGCTGTCCTTCAGAACCCCAAAATATTGTTATTTGACGAAGCTACAAGTTCTTTAGACAACGAATCCGAGAGAAAAGTCCAGGATTCTATTGACAGTCTGCTGAAGGACAGGACCGCGATAATAGTGGCTCACAGACTGACGACGGTCAAAAATGTCCGGAAGATATTCGTGATTGAACAGGGAAAACTGGCTGAAAGCGGCACTCACGAAGAATTATACGGTAAAAAAGGAGTTTACAGACAGCTTTACGACAGCCACGAACTGTTCGAATCGTGACGAACTGTATTTGACCGCGAATATTATTTGTTGTAATTTATGAAAAAGAGGTGATGAATTGACTCAGTTAGAATGCGCGAGAAAGGGAGAAAGAAGCCCCGAATTAATTATGGCGTGCAGGCAGGAAGGCCTCGATGAAGTTTTAATGTCGGGGCACATCGCCGAAGGTTTCGCGGTACTTCCTAAAAACAGACTTCACGAAATAAAGTCGCCAAAAATCATAGGAAAAGACTGTCCTGTAAAGGTGAACGTCAATATAGGCACTTCGAAGGGTTATTCTTCTTCCGAGGACGAGATGAAGAAAGCAGACCTCGCTTTTAAATACGGAACAGACGCTATAATGATACTTTCGACTTGGGGCGATTTGAGGCAAATGAGAAGGGAATTGGTAGGAGCGAGCCCGGTGCCCGTCGGATCGGTACCCATTTACGACGCCGCTGTAAAAGCTTTCAAAGAAAACAAAAAAGTCATAGATTTCTCTGAGAAGGATTTTCTCGACATGGTAGTCATGCATGCCGAGGACGGCATTGATTTTATGACGATTCACGTCGGAATAACAAGAGACGTATTAAAAAAGATAAACAATTCAAAAAGGATTCTGAAAGTCGTCAGCAGGGGAGGAGCGATAGTTTCGGGCTGGATGATCTCAAACGGCAGGGAAAACCCTTTCTACAGGAATTTTGACGAAATTCTTTCAATAGCAAAAGAATACGACGTGACTCTCAGCCTCGGAGACGGTATGCGGCCGGGCGCAGTGGCCGACGGCACTGACCCCCAGCAAATTGAAGAACTTTTTGTTTTGGGTGAACTTGTCGAAAGATCTAGAGCGGCGGGGGTTCAGGTCATGGTGGAGGGTCCGGGGCATCTTTATCTCGATCAGATAGAGATGAACGTCAAACTGGCGAAAAGACTGACATTCGAAGCCCCCTTTTTCGTTCTGGGGCCGCTCGTCACTGACTGCGCGCCGGGTTACGATCACATAGTCGGAGCGATAGGCGGAGCTGTGGCGGCTTGTCACGGCGCGGATTTTCTCTGTTACGTAACCCCTTCCGAGCACGTTTGCCTTCCCGACATTGAAGATGTAAAACAGGGGTTGATTATTTCAAAAATTGCCGCGCAGGCGGCCAACTCTTCGAGAGGTTACAAAAGAGCCGTCGAAAGGGAAATCGAGATGGCCAGATCGAGAAAAGTGTTCGATTGGGAGAAGCAGTATTCTCTATCGGTCGACACAGGTGAAAAAGCGAGATCTCTCAGAGAGAGAAGACCTTACGATGGAGAAGGATGCTCCATGTGCGGACCCTTTTGCGCGATAAAAATATTGGAAGATTCCTTTCAGAAAAAGATAGAAAACTAATGATCCTTTTCAATAACGAGCCGGGAAGAAAACAATGGAAAGCCAGGATACCTGGATAAAGAAAATAGGGAAATTACCGGAAACACCGGATGAATTCCTGTCAATATTTGCGGCGATAGGGACGACTCCCCAGGGATCGGCTGCGTGTCTCATTATGGCGCTCATGGAATTTGTAAAAAACGAAAATTCCGGCAAAAAAATGATAACGTCCGTCGTTGACCCTTCCCGGCTCGTAGACAGGGGAGAAGGTGTTTTCGAACTTTTTCAGGCTGATCTTAAATTTATCGCGTTGCAGTCAAAAGGCAAAGAATACATGTTCAATTCTTATGTGCTCGGAACTTCTCCGGACAACGCGTACAAAATCGAAAAAATGCCTGTGTCGTTTGAGTTTTCGAGCAATAAATACAGCGAGGCGATGGGTGACTGCAGATATAAGATTTTCGTAAAATCATCGGGAGCCGCGACGCCGAGGCCAGTCACTTTGGCAAAACAAGCCGATGGTTACTGGAAAGCCATAGAATACAGCAGTCTTCTCCTCGACGTTGTGACTAAGAAATAAAGCTGAAATTTACCGTTTTACCGAATGTCCCCAGTTTGTTGACTCAAGCGTTGTAGCTATTCAGTGCAGAACTATGAATTTTGTATTAGCAGTATGTAAGCCGCATGAAAGCCTTGCGAAATATACGTTTTCCGGAAGTTTTTCAACATTATATCTCACTCGATGACTGCCTGCGGGAATTTCCGGGAGCGTATAACAATCAACTATTCTGCCGGAAAGGTCGAATACAGATATCTCAACGTTCGATTGCACAGGAATGTTGAAAGAAAAAAAAAGCTCCGAACAGACGGTGTTGGGAAATACTTTGAAGAAGAAAGAAGATGAAATCTCAGTAACAGGGCTTTCGTGAATACCGGTCGGATAAAAGGGAGTTCCCTGAACCCATCTTGTGGAATCCAGAGAACATTTTTTATCATACGTAGAGCAGTCGTATATGGTGTCTCCGTTGGCTTCATTCATTTTCCAGTATCCTGCCAGGCCGTTTTCGTTTCCGGTCAGTAATTGATCCATGTTTTCGGTTATTTCCTGAGCAGTCCTGACTGTATTCCATATTCTCAGTTCGTCAATTGTACCGTCAAACGTCATTGAGTTGTTTGCAGAATTTCCGATATACATGTCAGTCCCGAGATTATCCTGAAGCGGACCCTGCGGGGAGTTTTGAAATGAGAGAGATTTTTCTTGTCCGTTTATGTATATTTTCACCTCTCCCGAAGACGCCCTGTATGCAACTGCTATGTGCTGCCATTCGCCAAGAATAACTGAGCTGTCCGGAGTGAATGAGTGGCTTGTGACTCCTCCGGAATGATTCATTCTTAGGACGAGGCAATTATAGTTGAACGCTGTTTTGGCTAAAAAAATTGAAATGGAATTTTTATCAATAACTCTGCCCATCCCCAAATTCGCGTTCTCTCCGAAACTGTAAGGTTTTATCCAGGCTTCAATCGTGAAAGAGTCTGTAAGGTTTATTTCAGGCGAGGCAGGGCAGAGCGAAAAACTGTTTGTTCCGTTGTACTCGACACCGCTCTCTTCGTCGAAAGCTTCTATGTACCCGATTTTTGTAAGAGTGTCGAGGACAGCTCCGTCTCCGACTATCAGTCTGACAGAGTAAATACCCGGTTCGCCGTAAGTGTGAACCGGATTCTGCTCGTATGAATCTATAATCCCGTCGTTGTTGAAATCCCATTGACGAATATTTATCCGGCCAGCTGACAAATCGCAGAAAGCCGCTTGAAAGGGCGCAATTCCCGTGAGAGGGCTCGCCGTGAAGTCAGCTCTGACGTTGCTCATCCGCATGAGAATTACGTCGAAATGACCTGCACCGCTTGAATTTGTCTGTCCCGCAACGACAAAACCGCTGTCGTCTCTCAGGACTGAAAACGCGTAATCGTCACCTGACGAGCCGTATTTTTCATGCCAGTTTATGGTTCCCGATGTGTCTGCAGAAAGAAGAAGAATGTCGTTGTCTCCGGTTATTCTGTTTTTTGTCATGCCGCAGACGATATATTTTCCATAGCCGTCTAAAGCAATGGATCTTCCGAAATTGTAAAATAAATCGATGTCGTAGTGGGATGACCAGAGCTGTCCGCCAAGAGAATTGCAATTTACTAAAATGATATTTGAAAAGTCAGAACTGTGAACGTCTCCGTGGCCGGCAATAATAAATCGGCCCTGATGATCTATTATTACAGAGTGCGCGAAATCGCAGTTGCCTGGATTGAAATAGGTATGCCATTGAAAAATGCCCATGGCATCCGTTTTAATAAGGTAATAATCATTGTTGCCTGTTCCGCCTGACCCGGAAAAGCCGGTAATCGCGAAGCCGCCGTCGGCTGTCTGTACAAAACAAGCACCGAATTCTGAGGCCGTATCACCGTACATTTTGGCAAAAATAGAATCACCGGAAGAATTAATTCTTATTAAATACACATCGAATTGTCCTGCTCCGAAAGATTCAGTGTAACCGGAAACGACAAGGTCTCCGTTCTGTATTTCACGGATGCATAAACCGCAGTCTTCTCCGTCTCCGCCGAAAAAATTCTGCCAGATGAAGTTACCTGACGAATCGGTTTTTATTATTATAAGATCTTTGTCTCCGTCTGTGTTTGAACCAGTGTATCCTGTTATTGCGAATCCTTTATCCTGTGTTTGAACAAGCGAATAACCCGCGTCAAAACCGTTTCCTCCGAATGTTCTAGACCAAATCTGATTCCCGTCCGAATCTGTTTTTATGAGTAGAACATCACTGTCTGTTGAACCGACAGGCCACGTGTAACCGATAATCGCATAGCCTCCGTCTGTCGTCGAAACGACCTGCTTTCCACCGTCAGAATATTGCCCGCCGTAAGTCCTAGACCAGACAATTCTGTTTTGTGATGCAGTGGAAACGGGAACAAGAAACGGAGTCAGTAATATAAGCATCCTCTTCATCATCATCCTCACTTTTTTAAAAATATTAATACTGCATGTATTTTTCTGTCATCCTTGATAAAGCGATTACTGCCTGTAGCATATAATATTGGCCTCTTGTGCAAGTGATTATATTGCCGTCCACAACCGGAGGAAGATCAGGTCCGAGATAGTTGGCTCCGGCTGCGGTATATTCGTGAGAAAAACTTGAATGACCGGTGACATCTTTTCCGCTGATTATACCGGCCACCGCCATCACTCTCACCCCAGCGCACCATGCGGCGACCGGTATGCTGTCGGAAAAAGCTTCCTGTATGAGAAGAATAGAAACGGAATCGTCAATTATTTCCCCGTAGGGATCTGAAATCCAGTATGATGCGGGCATAATCAATAAACAGTCGTATTCGGATACGTCTGTGATTTCAGCTGTCGTCAGATCGACAGGGATTGGATATCCGCCCAGCGAAGTTGACCACGTGCATGCGGCAACAGTGTCGTCAACGGCGCAAAGCACAATTTCCCATCCCATCTCTTCTATTGAATTTCGTATCAGGTTGTAATTGGCTCCGTAATATTCAGGCATCAGAAAAAGAGCTTTCACATTGTCAGGTAAAAGCGGTTCTGCTGTCAGAGCAGAAAAAATCAGAGCAAGCGTTAAAATTCTAAAATTTCGTTTCATTTTCATTCCCCCCCTTTTTCACCTCTGTCCCATTGTTGTCATGAAATTTACAAAATTTTTCGAAAGACCCGTTATTTTCCAAACCTTTCAGGAAAAGTTTGACAAACTCAGAGAAATAATAAATGCATTCTTTTGCCTCGCCGATTATAGACTGGTACAGTGTTGTTCTGAGAAGGTAAAGAAAATGACCGACAGTGCAATGTACATTGACATCGGGTCTGAAAGTTCCGTCTTCAATGCCGAGTTTTAACGCATTTTCAACGCGTAAAATAGCTCGTTCATTGTAATTCTTGAATTTTTCATAGGTTTCAGTATTTACTTTGCTGAAGTCAACTTTACCCATGTCCCAATTTATGAGCAAGACGAGAAGATTTGGATTTTCTGAATAAAATGAGCGGTATTCGTGCATTAAAGCGAAGATTTTTTCGATGCCGGTTTTTTTTCCGGTCAAAATACTGTCGAATTTTTCTCCAATTTTTTCAAATGCCTTGATGCCAATGAATACATATATTTCTTCTTTACTTTTAAAATATGAATATATGGTTTTTTTTGTGTATGAGGTTTCTTTTGCTATGTCTTCTATTGTCGTGTTATCAACACCTTTTTTCAAGAATGCATTTAAAGCCATTTCGATTATGTAGTCTTTTTTAAAGTTACGAACGAGATCATTTCTTTTAATAGACATATAGTTTCCTTTATTATACCAATAGTGTAATGATTTATACTATCATTATTTTATTTCTGTCAAGTTTTTTTATTTAGATTTTTTAATTTGATTTAGCGCATTTATTAAATATAATCAAGAGTGGGCAATAAAAAAGTTATCGCTCTTTCTGGGCTGGATCCTTCAGGTAAAGCCGGATTTGTAAAGGACATTGAGATACTGACAATTTTGGGCGCTGATGCCGGCGGCACAGTTACTTGTTTCACGAGCCAAAACGATGAAGCGGTAAAGCGAACTGAGTTCAGAAGCGTTGACAGCGTTTTATCGGACATTGAACTAATTGAAAGTCCTCAAGCAATAAAAATCGGTATATGTCTTCCAGAACTTGTGCCCAGGATAAAAAAAATATTTTCCGGGGCTGTTATAGTGTGGAATACAGTTCTTTTTTCGACATCGGGGAAAAAATTTATGGATCCGGATGCCGTAAAACAGTTCATTGAAATCCCGGATTTCGTGACAATGAATACCCGGGAGGCTGAAATCCTGGGTCGCCCGGAAAACTCGGTGGTGACAGGCGGGCACGAATCAGGAAAACATGTAAAAGTATATTACCAGGGCAAAGAGTTCCGGACTGAAAGAGTTGAAGGAGAATTCAGAGGAACAGGCTGTTCATTTTCTTCGGCTTTGGCGGCATTTCTCGCATTCGGTTATGGAATAGAGAAAGCCATAACAGAATCAATGAATTTTTTGTATAAAATTCTCAAAGTCTCG